>JBBRUH010000225.1:0-9078 GCA_038248005.1 Cytophagales bacterium
AGAAACAACGAAGGCACAACAAAGATGTATATAAAAAATAGGCGAAATAGTAGTAAAATCAAGGGTTTCGGCTCGTATCAAACTTTGTGTTTAACAGAAATTTTAGTGCTTCGTAATCGCCACCTTTTCATATACTAACCGTTACCTGCTATGTTAGGACGACCATTCACCACGACACAGTTTGACCGACCGACATTCTAACTTTGCAGAAACGGGAACGCTGAAAACCGAACAGAGTAAGCAAAACAAAAAATAATTATAAAATGGAAAGCACAATCAATGAACTGTTTGACAGTGAAAATAGAAAGTTTGAAATACCCTCATATCAGAGAGCATACTCTTGGGAAGATAAGCAAATCAATCAGTTTATTGAAGATTTAAAAAATGCGGAGAGCCAATATTATTTGGGGCATTTCCTTTTTGAAATTAAAGAGGAGAATATACTTTATGTAATTGATGGACAACAACGATTGACTACTTCCATAATATTCTTTAGTGTTTTAAAAAAGGAATTGGAACAACGCAAAGAAAAAGGAGAAACAATAAATATTAATTTAGCTGACATTACCAAATACTATTTAAAAGACTGGCAAAAGCATACACAAAAATTTAAGACCGTTAAGGATGACAATAATTTTTTTATTGATGAAATAATTGAAGCAAAAACGAATCACTCCCAAGAGCTTGATACAGCATCAAAAATTAGAATTAGAACAGCTAAAGAGCTTCTCTCAAAAGAGTTTGCAAAATCAACAACGGATGAATTAGAGAAATGGTGTAAACTTATTGAAAACGCTACTATAACAGAATATGTAGTAAAAGATAAAACACAAGCAACACAAATATTTGCATTTCAAAACGACAGAGGTAAAAAACTTCCCAAAAACCTTCGTGAATTTATGTTCTTGTAGCAAAAAAGAACTCCAAAGAAATGAAATATTTCGGATTTATATCCTAATATTTCATTTTTTTGCTTTGTATAGTACATAAAACTTATTATTTGGGATTTATTACTAAAAACAATTCAATTATTAATTAGATTTGTGAGATGAATCATTTCAAACGTTAGCACTGTATATTTCTACGTATTTTACCAAAATTAATATGTTAAAAAAAATTACTCATTTATTCTTGTTATGCCTGTTGAGCGTAAGCTTTTCGATGACTCACCTCACAGCACAGACACAAGATTTACTACCCTTAGCCAAATCTTATCTTGACCAGAAGTATCCTGGTCTTACTAAACAAGCTGACATAGATTGGATTATTACTGATCAATCTACCAATGCTCGCACTCAGGTTACTTACTTGTACCTAAGACAAACCCAACAGGGTATAGAAATAGTCAATGCCAATATCAACATGGCAATCAAAAATGGTGTGGTAGTACACCAAACTGGAAAAATTATCTCTAAAATTAAACAAAAAGAGTTGAGTAAATCTCCTAACATTTCTGCCGAAGGAGCGATACAAAGAGCCGCAGAACAGCTTTCTCTTAGCATAAGTGAACCTCTTACACAACAACAAAATAAAAACCCCAACTCAAGAGCTACAATTTATAGCGAAGGAGGAATCTCACTAGAGCCCATCCCCACTAAGATGGTCTATTGGCAAAATGCAGAAGGAAAACTAGTCTTGGCTTGGGATTTATCTATTTATCCACTTGACCAAGAAAACTGGTGGAGTCTAAGAATAGACGCACAAACAGGTACTATTTTAGAAAAAGGTAACTGGGTAACTAAATGTCAGTTTGACCCTATTCCTCATGTTCATACTCAAAAAGGTGCTTCAAATACCGTTACAGCTTCTTCTTTAATTCCAAATTGGGTAAATCATCAAATACCTACGCCCATTACAGGAGAACAATACAATGTGTTTGCTTATCCGATAGAAAGCCCTAACCATGGTACTCTTACAATTGAAGCAAATCCTTTCAATGCAGGTGTATCCCCTTTTGGCTGGCATGATACCAATGGAACTACTGGAGCAGAGTTTACAATTACTCGTGGTAATAATGTACACGCTTACGAAGATCGTAATAACTTAAATACTCCAGGGTTTAGCCCTGATGGGGGAGCTTCTCTCAATTTTGACTTCCCTATCGATTTTGATACAAACCCTGATGTTTATCAAAGTGCCTCTATCACCAATTTATTTTATTGGAATAATATCATCCATGATGTATTTAGTTTTTATGGATTTGATGAGCAAAGTGGTAATTTTCAATCAACTAATTATTCAGGACAAGGCATCGGTAATGATGATGTACGTGCCGAAGATCAGGATGGCTCAGGCACTAACAATGCCAACTTTGGTACTCCACCAGAAGGAAGCCGCCCTCGTATGCAGATGTTTCTATGGAGCAGTGGCGGTGGCGGATTTCAGCTAATAATTAATAGCCCTAGCACTATAGCAGGTACTTACACAGCAGCAGGTGCCAACTTTGGTGGAAGCCTTGATGCCCCTCTCACAGGAGATTTAGTATTGGTCAATGATGGCACAACCAATCCTAATGAAGGATGCAATGCTTTGCTCAACTCTGTAGAAGTAGGTGGTAAAATAGCAATAGTAGATCGTGGTAACTGTACTTTCGTACAAAAAGTAACCCAAGCTCAAAATGCAGGTGCTATTGGAGTAATTGTAATCAATAATGTAGCTGGAAATCCTACTACTTTGGGTGGAACAGATGCAAGCATTACGATTCCAGCTATTATGGTTAGCCAAGCAACTGGAATCTTGATTAAAAATAATCTACCTGGAGTAAATGCCACTATGAATGATGATACTCGCTTTATATCTAGTAGCCTCGATAATGGAATCATAGTTCACGAATATGGCCATGGTATCTCTAACAGACTTACAGGAGGCCCTAGTAACACTGGTTGCCTTGGTACAACAGAGCAAATGGGCGAAGGCTGGAGTGATTACTTTGGTTTGATACTCACCATAAAGGCAGGTGATGTAGGCACGACCCCTCGAGGCATTGGTACTTACGCTGTAGGGCAGCCTATCACAGGAGGAGGAATCCGTCCTGCACCTTATACTACAAACATGAGCATTAACCCCTTTACTTATGCTAATTTAGGAAGTAGCAATATTTCACAACCTCACGGAATAGGCTTTATTTGGTGTTCTACTATTTGGGATATGACTTGGCTCTTTATAGAGCGATACGGATTTGATGAAGATGTATATGAAGGGACAGGTGGTAATAATATCGCACTGCAACTTGTGATGGACGGACTCAAGTTACAACCTTGTGGCCCTGGGTTTATAGATGGAAGAGACGCTATTCTATTGGCAGACCAACTCAACAACGGAGGAGCAAACCAAGATATCATCTGGGAAGCATTCTCTGGTAGAGGACTAGGAGCAGATGCAGACCAAGGAGACCCCAATGACCGTAATGATGGCAGTGTTTCTTTTGAAATGCCTAAAAACCTTCAAATCACAAAATCAGTAGATAAGAGCTTTGCTGAAACAGGAGATATCCTTACTTATCAGATTACTGTAAAGAATATCTTAAATGAAACAGAACTGAATATCTTAGTGGAAGATATTTTAGATGCAGGTTTGACTTTAGTAGATGGTTCGCTGAGTACTGGCGGAAGTATTGATGGAAATGTCATCAGATTTACTAAAAATCAGTTAGCAGCACAAGAATCTGTAACCTTTTCTTTTCAAGCAGAAATAACACAGACAGAAGGCACACAAGTCCTTTTCTTAGATGACCAAGAAAATGGAGCAGACAACTGGACTAGTACTGCCATTACCAATACCAATCAATGGACTTTGCAAGGCAATAACCCTAATGGAGGTTCAAACGCTTGGTTTGTAAGAAATGCTGGCAGTGTTTCACTTCAAAACTTAACACTAGACGAAGCTTTTCCAATAGGATTACAATCTGAATTGGCTATCTGGCACTCATACAATACTGAGGCTGACTATGATGGTGGTGTCATAGAGATTTCTACAGATGGAGGTGTGAACTGGAATAGTCTTGGAGCATTGATGATGGGAAATGGCTATAATAGTACATTAAGCAATGAATTTGATAATCCTATAGGTGGAAGAGATGCTTTCTCTGGTAATAGTAATGGTTATGTCAGAACTGTCATTAATTTATCAAGTTTTGCTGGACAATCAGCTAGAATACGATTTAGATTTGGTTCTGATGCTGGAGTAGGGGGAGAAGGTTGGTATATAGATGAAGTATATGTCTATGAAGGAAATGAAGAAAGCATTACCAATGAAGCATGCCTTACTTATACAGGTGAACCAACACCACTATGTGCTTTTTCTTCACAAACTACGATTCTTGCAGAAGTAGTAGTTTCTGATTGTCCAGCCAATGCAGGGCTAATTTCAACCTCTCTTGCACTGCCTATTGTCTTTTGTCAAGATGATGCTTCTGTTCTAGACTTTGATAAAACTTACAATGCACTTAATCCCAATCCAGGAGCAGGCTTTGCTCATCGTTTTTTAATTACGACCAATGAGATACCTTATCAAATCATTGCTCGTAACTCTGATGGCAACTTTGACCCGTCAGCACTTGCTGTTGGTACTTTCAGAATATGGGGACTCTCGTATGATGAAACCAACCCTGAAACTGATATTGATGCTTATCTTAATAGTTTTACAACTATTCAAGCCATCCAAGCAGGGATTAACTCTGGGGTGATTTGTGCAAAACTTAGCAATCAATTTGAGGGAGGTACTACGGCTCAGATTACTAAATCTTCTTGTACTGCACTGCCTTCTGTACAGAGTAGCACCAAAATAGATTATTACCCTAACCCTAGTAGTGAAGAGGTAAATATCTCTATTAAGGCTCATGGAGGACAAAATGCTACTATTCAGTTACTCAATACACAAGGACAAGCTGTTTACCAAGAATCTTTCAAAGTATTAGATGGAGATTTTATAAAAACCATCAATCTAAAAAGATTTAGTGCAGGTCTATACCTTATCAAAATCAGCCTAGATAACCAAACTTATCAAGGTAGATTAGTGATAGAATAAAAATCAAAGGATTTAATTTTTCATAATGATAAAATCCAAAGACGGCTTTACTTATAGTAAAGTCGTCTTTTTTATATGTCATACCCTGTTTTTCAAGCTATGCCTCACAATTTTAAGAGCAAAATACCTATCTTTATCCATTCATTATTCAAGTAAATATTCTTAGGAACAATAATTAAATAAAGTGATAAGTTAGTTTAAATAAAACACTCATTATCAGATTATTACAAACTCATAACTCATAATTTACAACTCATCTCTCACTTATGCAAGCTCGTTTTTATTTTCTTTTAATCAATCTCTTATGGAGTAGTTCATTGCTTGTTGCCCAAAACATACCCTTGGGTACTTGGCGAAATCACAGCAGCTATCAGCCTGCCAAAAACATTGCGATTAGTCCTGAGAAGGTTTATTGTGCTACTGCCAATGGCTTGTTTTCCTTGGATAGAAGTGATAAAAGCCTCGAAACTCTTTCCAAATTATCAGGCTTGAGCAACAGCAAAGTAGCACAGATTGGCTATGATGCAACTTCACAAAGCTTGCTCATTGTCTATCAGAATAGTAATATAGACATTCTCAAAGGCAATACCCTGACCGAAGTTCCCCTTATCAGAGATGCCAACATTACAGGCAGTAAAAAAATAAATCATCTCTATTTTGAAGGAGATTTTGCCTATTTATCTACAGATTTTGGAGTAGTCGTATTGGATATGCGTCAGCAATTAGTCAAAGAAACTTGGCAAAATTTGGGGACAGCAGGTATTCGAATCGCTATCAAGTCAGCCACTGTTTCCCAAGATAGTGTATTTTTAGTAAGTGATGAAGGTATCTTAAGAGCTTCACAAGAGAGTAATTTATTAGATTTTAATAATTGGAGATTTTTTACCTCTGCTAATGGCTTGCCCAATGCCATTCCACAAAATATAGTTAGTAGAGGTGGAAATGTGTATGTAGCTTTTCAGAATCAAGGAATCTATAAATATACGCATCAAAATATGTGGCAAGCCCTTACATTGCCCAATAATTTGCCCATTTATGATTTAGAAGTAAGCCAAAATACTTTATTTGTGGGCTTAGAAGGGCAGTTTTGGCAGATAGATATTAATGATTTGGTGAATGCTACTAACAATGCCATTTTTAGTCAATTGAATGTAATACAACAAGATACACAAGGCACATTATGGATTGCAGACAATCAAAATGGATTACTCAGCAATCAAAACGGAGATTTTGAAGCCTATTTCCGGGGGGGGCCTTCTCGTGCAGAGGTCAAATCAGTCAGCTATGCAAATGGTAAAATCATCGCTACCTCAGGAGGTTTTAATACTGCTTATAACCCTTTAAATCAAGACTTTGGTTTTTATGAATTTGAAGAAGGTAGATGGACTAATTTTAATGCTTTCGATGCTCGTTTTTCAGAAACCTCTCCCCTTGTTAGAGATATAAGTCAAGCAACTTATGATACTCGCTCTCGCAGTTGGTATTTTACTTCTTTTGGAGAAGGGGTATTGATTCAAAAAGAAGATGATACTTTTGAGCAATTAAATCTGAGTTCGCCCACTCCTACTTGGAGAGCAGATGCTAACGGAAAACTTAAAATCACTGACATTGCTATTGACGGAAGTGGAGGTCTTTGGTTTACTCAGCATTCGGTTAGTGCTGGGCAAGCTTCTTTACATCATCAAAATTCGGATGGAGTTTGGCAAAGTTTCGTGCCACCTTTCACGGCAGGGCGAAACCCTTTAGAGATTATTATAGACTTTGCTCAAAACAAATGGATGCGTCTGACTCCTGAGCGAGGAGGAGGTCTTTGGGTTTTTAATCAAAATACCAATCAATCACGCTATCTCAGCACACAAGTCAATGAAGGAAATCTTCCGAACCTGAGTGTCAATACGATGGCACTAGACCAAAATGGACAAATCTGGACAGGAACAGACCAAGGGGTCGCTGTTTTTTTTAGCCCTAATTCTGTATTTAGTGGTGCAGTCAATGCCATTGCACCTATTTTTGAATTACGCCCTCTGCTCAGAGCAGAAAAAGTCAATACAATCGCTATAGATGGAGGCAACCGCAAATGGATTGGCACTAACAATGGCCTTTGGCTTTTTGATGCTGAAGGCAGTACTTTAATCCATCATTTTACTACCCGAAATAGCCCTTTAAATTCTAATCAAATCTTAGACTTAATCATGGATGCCCATACAGGAGAAGTCTTTATTGTAACTGATGAAGGGTTAATCTCATACAGAGGAACAGCTACGACAGGCACTTCTAACACTCAAAATGTCAAGGTTTTCCCCAATCCTGTCCGACCTGGCTTTAGTGGATTAGTAGGAATCTCAGGCTTGGTCAATAATGCCAATGTGAAGATTACAGACATTTCAGGAAGACTTTTTTATGAAACCACTGCCGAAGGTGGCACTGCTTCTTGGGATTTGAATGATTATAATGGGGTAAGAGCAAGTGCAGGGATTTACCTCATTTTCAGTAGTAATTTTGATGGTAGTGAAACTCTTGTAAGTAAAATAGCTGTGGTTGAATGAGAGATGAGAATCACTTTTCCTGTCATTCCGTTAGGAATATGAAGATGTGTAAAAAGGCTACCCTATCAAACAGATGCCTGTCTATAATATATGTAATTGATTATCATATATTTATAAAAATATTAACCCTCAGTTCATATTGCCACGAACCGAAATTAGTGGTGGTTTGTGAAGACACGAACCACGGAAAGTAACATTTAACTTTTTGGTAATATTGGAGGAATTAAGGGTGTGTCAAAAGACTAAGTTAGTTATTTTTGAGATTACTTACTGAGTATTTCTTAATAATTGTTCTAAAAATCATCTTTAAGAAAACTATATAAGAAAAACTAGTAAAGAGAGATGATATTTTTTTTTGATAATTAAGCCTTAACCTATTACTTTGCAACTTGAATTGAAAATATGAATGCTTTTTTTATGACATAACGATTAATGAAAAACTACATAGAACTGATAGAGCAAACCTTTGACTTCCCAACCCGTGATTTTAAGGTTGAAAATAACGAACTTCTCTTTAATGATGTTCGTCTAACCGAAATTATCCAACAATACGGCACTCCTCTGAAGATTACTTATCTTCCCAAGATAAGTGAACATATACAGTATTCTAAAAAACTATTTAACCAAGCCATAGAGAAGCATAACTACAAGGGAAGCTACACCTATTGTTACTGCACCAAGTCTTCTCATTTTAGATTTGTGATAGAAGAGGCACTCAAAAATGATATTCATATAGAAACCTCCTCTGCTTTTGATATTGCTATAGTCAAATCACTCTATGAGAATAAAAAAATAAATAAAAAAACCTTCATCATCTCTAATGGTTTCAAAAGACCAGCCTATACCAAAGGGCTTTGCGAATTAATAGAAAATGGGTTTAATAGTGTGCCTATCCTTGATAATCTGGATGAAATCAAAGCCTATAAAGATGTACCTGTTGATAATATCAACCTTGGGATTAGAGTCGCCTCTGATGAAGAGCCTAATTTTGAGTTTTATACCTCTAGACTTGGCGTTCGTTACTCAGATGTAGATAAGCTATACCAAGATGCCATCGCTCCCAATCCTAAGTTTACGCTTAAGATGCTTCATTTCTTTATCAATACTGGCGTAAAAGACAGTGCTTATTATTGGAGTGAACTAAGCAGATTTATGTATAAATACTGCGAACTCAAAAAAGTATGCCCTGATTTAGATAGCATAGACATAGGCGGAGGTTTTCCGATTCGTACTTCTCTCCAGTTTGATTTTGATTATGAGTATATGTCTAATCAAATCATAGAGTATATTCTCTGGATTTGTAGAAAAAGCCACGTAGAAGAGCCTAATATCTTTACAGAGTTTGGCAGCTATACTGTAGGTGAAAGTGGAGCTACGATTTATTCAGTGATAGACCAAAAGCTTCAAAATGACAAAGAACTTTGGTATATGATAGATGGCTCGTTTATTACTCACTTGCCAGATGTCTGGGGAATGAATCAAAAATACATCATGCTTGCCATCAATA
>JBBRUH010000226.1:0-9061 GCA_038248005.1 Cytophagales bacterium
TAAATAACTCTACTCTTTTATGAATATGAATAAAGAAACAAAGCCCACAAATTTATTTTAAGAGATTATTTGTTTAAAGATTATTTTTCTGTTACTTTATCGGTACAGGTTCAAATATTTTGAATCATAGCAAAGTGAATACCTTTACTAATCAATTAATAGCAAATTATGGCAAAGATAGATGAGATGATTTATGTGGGAGACCCCATGTGTTCTTGGTGTTGGGGAGCAGCCAATGAGATAACACAATTAAAAGAAATGTATGGCACTGAAATTCCTTTTAAAGTGATATTGGGAGGATTAAGACCAGGCACTACTGCACCTATGCAAGAAAAGCAAAAGCAATTTTTGAAGACACACTGGGAAGAAATTCAAGAGATGACAGGGCAGCCTTTTGACTTTAAAATCTTAGAAAGAAATGATTTTGTGTATGATACTGAGCCTGCTGCTCGAGCCGTGGTAAGCATCCGAAAAATAAACCCAGCCATTGAATTTGATTTTTTTAAGGCAATTCAGTATCAGTTTTATGCCAAAGGAAAAGACACCAACTTAATAGAGACCTATTTAGATGTATGTGAAGAGTATTTCATAGAGCCTAGCGATTTTGAAGAGGTGTTTAACCAAGAAAGTACTCGAGAAGCGACTTCATCTGAGTTTGATCAGTCTCGCTCCTTGGGTATCGTAGGCTTCCCCACGGTACTGATTAGGATGGGTGCAAAGTACCAAGCACTTGCAAGAGGGTATAGCACTCTTGAGAAAATGCAAGCAATACTAAAAAAATGGATAGCTGTTTAATTTCGGTGAAAGTTGTTTTTGTCTGATAAATGGATTTTTAAAGGGCTTATTTCAGTGAGATTTTTAAAAAACTCTGTAAATTACATCTCTTAAATTATTTTTTGTGTTTTATGAATAAATTAGCCCAACTTGCCATCAAAATTAGGAATAGATTTCAAAAACCTGAAATGCACATTCCTCGCCAAACAGTAAGCTATGAGAAGGCAAAAAACATAGGAATTCTTTTTTTGGCAGAAGAAAAAGAAGCCCAAAAAGCCATCAATAAATTTGTAGTAGATTTACAAAAAGAAGGAAAAAATCTACAAATGCTCACCTTTATAGAGAAAATAACGAATAATCCTTATTATTTTAGCTATCATACTATTACCAATAATGATGTGAGTAATCTAGGAAAAATAAACTCATTAGATGTAGAGCATTTCATTAATACAAGATTTGATTATCTTTACTGTATTGTAGCAGAACCATTTCCTTTATATGATGGTATTATGCAAAAAAGTCAAGCAAAATGTCGTATAGGGCGTTATTTTGATGGTCAAGAAGAAAACTATGAACTAATGATTTCTCTTGATAAAGAAGCAGGAATAGAACAATTTATAGAGGAAATGATGGTGTTTATGCGTGGACTTAAAGCAACTTAAAAAAAATGTCATATCAAAAATTTATAGGAACAGGTGTAGCCTTAATTACTCCTTTCAATGCACAAAAAGAAATAGATTTTCAAGCTCTCAAAAGACTGTTAGAGCATACTTATTCTAATGGAGAAGGAGTAGATTATTGGGTAGTAATGGGCACTACGGGTGAGTCTGTAACCCTTCGCCCTGACGAAAAAAAACAAGTACTTCAGTTTATAAAAGAAAATAATCCTAGTAATCTACCTATCGTGTATGGGATAGGAGGAAATGATACTGAGGCACTTCTTCAGCAGTTTAAAAGTACTGATTTAGAAGATGTAGAGGCAATTCTTTCTGTCAGTCCTGCTTACAATAAACCTTCACAAGCAGGGATTTATGCACATTATCAAGCAATAGCAGATGCATCACCTTTGCCTGTGATTTTGTATAATGTACCAGGACGGACGGCATCCAATATCAGTGCTGAAACTACTTTACGTCTAGCAGAACACCCAAATATTATTGCTACCAAAGAAGCTTCTGGAAACCTTGAGCAATGCCTCAAAATTTCTCAATATAAGCCCGATGACTTCTTATTGATTTCTGGGGATGATATGCTCACTTTGCCCATCATGGCACTAGGAGGGCATGGGGTAATCTCTGTGATGGCAAATGCTTTTCCTGTTATTTTTAACAGAATGGTGCAATCGGCACTTCAGGGTGATTTTGCTGAGGCTCGTAATTATTTATTTCAGCTAAGTGACATTAATCCTTTGATGTATGAAGAAAGCAATCCTGTAGGAGTAAAGCAAGCACTTGCTTTTTTAGAAGTATGTCTTCCCGAAGTACGACTACCCTTATTGAAAGCCTCAGAGCTTTTACAAGAAAAAATCAAGAATTTAATACCAATAAAAGTAAAAGTTTAAGATATTTTAGTAAATCATTTAGGTAAAAATTCCCATTAGGGGGTGAGAGGACTGATAATTATGTATAAAACAATAAACGTAGCCCTACAAGGAGGAGGCTCTCACGGAGCCTTTACTTGGGGCGTGTTAGAGAGATTATTAGAGGTAAGAAGTCTAGTAATCGAGGGAGTCTGTGGCACTAGTGCAGGAGCGATGAATGCCACCATGCTTGCCTACGGAATGCATGTAGGAGGGAGGCAAGGAGCTATAGAAATGCTTGAGAAGTTCTGGAAAAAAGCTTCCAGTTATCAAAAACAAACTATCTTACAGCCTAGCTGGCTAGACCGTCTATTTGGGGAAGGAAGACTAGACTATTCTCCAGCCTATTATTGGTTAGATTACTTTACGATGTCTTTTTCGCCTTATCAGTTTAACCCCACAGATATTAATCCCCTTAAAGATTTACTTGAAGAACTGGTGGACTTCGAAGCCCTGCGAAAAACGGAGGTAGTAAAGCTTTTTGTGTGTGCAACCAATGTACGCACAGGGCGAGCCAAGGTGTTTCATGGCAAAGAAATCACCTCTGATGCAGTGATGGCTTCTGCTTGTTTACCCCATATTTTTAAGGCAGTAGAGATAGAAGGTGAAGCTTATTGGGATGGAGGCTTTATGGGAAATCCACCTATTTTCCCACTGATTGATGATACTGAGACAGAAGATATTTTACTGGTTCAGATTAACCCTATTAACATCCCTAACATCCCACGAACGGCGGCTGAGATTAGAGACCGAATCAATGAACTAAGTTTTAATGCTAGTCTAATGCATGAGATGCGTAGGATTATCTTTGTCCAACGTCTCCTTGAGCTAGGAGTCAATGATGGCAGACTACGTAATCTACACATACATGCCATCAATGCCGAGCTAGAAATGAATAAACTAGGTGTTACGAGTAAGCTCAATACAGATTGGGACTTTATCCAGAAATTAAGAAAAATAGGGAGAGATAAAGCCGAAGAATGGCTTGCAAAAAATTATGATAAAATAGGACAAGACTCTACTTGTGATATTAGAGAAACATTTTTGTAAGTTGTTTTTTATAATGATAAAGTATTATTTTCATAAGTGATTATCATAATCAAATGCAAAAAATAGAAAAAGCAGAAGTTCACATTAGACAAAGTCTAAATAAACAACGTTATGTGGGAGAGTTGAGCAGGATTACAGAAGAAAATCAAGTGAAATATGTGTTTAGATATGATGATGCTTATTTTGAAGATATCAATGCCCGACCTATCAGTCTTACCTTACCTAAAACAGAGCAAATATATGAATCAGATATATTATTTCCTTATTTTGCAGGCTTAGTTTCTGAAGGACTCTACAAACAGTTGCAAGTGCTACAACTCAAAATAGATGAAAATGATAGCTTCAAACTTCTCATCAACACTGCACGCTACAACACAATAGACGGTACTGTTTTTAGAAAAATTAAAGAAAAAAAGGTTTCTCAGAAAAGTAATTATGAAGAGATGCCATAGTTGTCTGAAAATAATTGATAAGGAGAAAGGATTTTGTGATACTTGCAAGGCATATTTTGGAGATAATGCAGTGATTGATATTTCATTGCGTCAATTGATGAGCAAGCTTTACACTCAAACCAGAAAAAACTCCATGCAAGGAATGCAAGATAAAGCTTTCTTAAAACTAGAAAATAACCAGTGGAGTGAAGTGGATTGGGGTAATGCTACACATCTACTAAAACTAATGCCAAAAAGAGGAAATATCTATGCATATAAAAATCTAAAAAGTATAGCAGCCAATGAACATATAAGTATGCAGATTGCTCAGCAAATCTTCGATATACCTACGGCAAAAAATGCTTGTATATATCTCGAAAATGATAAAAATCTAGTGTATATCACACATTTATTTAATGAAAATCAACTTATACAAGGTCAAGAAGATTTAGTACAACTTAGTAAACTACAGCCTCAGGATAAATATAGTTTTACTTATCAAAAAATGTTTCAAACGATATATCAATACTCAACTGATATAGAACAAGATAGAGAGGTTTTTTTTAAGATGATTGTATTGAATGTTTTTTTGCGTAATGGAGACGCACACGCAAGAAACTTCTCAATGCTTACAACTGAGAGTGGAGTAAATTTAGCACCATTGTATGATGTATTAAACACTCAAATTCACTTTAATGATGATGATAATCTGGCTTGCTCTTTATTTGATAGCAAAGTCATCAAAAAATATAATGACATTAATTCAAATAAAATGATAGATTTTGCAGTAATCATAGGATTAGAAACAAACAAAGCAGTAGAAATACTTAATAAACTTTGCCATCAAGTAGATAAAACAGAGGAGCTTATCAATTCTTCATTTTTAATGCAAAATGCTTCCATGCAATATAAAAAATATTTTCGTAGCAGTGTTAGGGCTTTATGTGTGCAGAGTAAAAAAAGAAATTAAATTCTTTTTGAAGATAAAATTTAAATACAAAGATATGCAAACAAAAACCATTATATTCTCAATGTTAGTTCTTTTAATGAGTGCTTCTTGTAGCCCCAAGTTTACAGTAGGAGCAGACAAAGACCCCGAAGTAGATTTTAGTAAATATATAAGTTTTAAAGAAGACTCACGATACTTATTCACAAAGCGTAGCAATACCTTGCTCAATAGTGAGCTTACCAAAAAGCGAGTAACAGCTTCTATTGATGCTTCCTTGAAAGAAAAAGGTTATGAAGTCGTAGAGAAAAATCCTGATTTTATTTTTAGCTTCCAGACAGAAGTACGTAGCCGACAAGATGTCAGTTACAATAATAATAATAATCCTGTTTGGGGATATTGGAGTCGTTGGAATGCCCCCATTACTAATCAACCAACAGTGCGTGATTATGAAGAAATGACACTTATCATAGACGTAAAAGATGCAAAATCACTCGAGCTCATTTGGCAAGGTTGGGTTATTGGAGAATTAAAATACTCAGCCGAAACTTGGGCTTCACGCATTGAAGAGACAGTACGCAAGGCAATGTCTAATTTCCCTTCAAAAACAAATGGTAATGAACCCTAAGTAGATGGTCAAAATTAGTTTGTACTTTAATCTTATTATCAAAGCCTTATTAATACCACTCATCACTTAAAAAGTAATATGTTGATTTTAATTTCGGAAGAATAGATAAGTTTTCTCAAAAATACTATATTTGTTCTCAGAAATCTAACAATAAATTAACACTTTATGAAGCACCATCAATTAATTATCTTTCTTTTTCTCATTTTTGGTTTAAATAATTATTGCGTGAAAGCCCAAGAATTTAGCCCCGAAGCTATTCAAAAAGGTTATCTTAGAGTAGATGACCAAGTTTATTTCGTTTTTTCCGAAGAACTATACAAAGTAAAAACCCCTGAGCAAGTAGTAATAACTGGCTCATTCAGAGGCTGGAGTACAGACATGGAGGATGTCAAATGGATACTCAAAAAGCAATCAAAAGGGCTTTGGACTTTAAAAATAGAGAATCCTCATCTGGAAATTATCCCAGCAAGTGCTCAGTTCAAATTTAGAATCAATGAAGGAGATTGGTTAAGCCCCCCCGTTGGTACACCCAATGAAAGTAGTGGCAATCTTGTATTTATGCAAGGTATCAAGCCTCCTTCTCTCAGAGCAGAAATTCGCCGTGCCCGCACTATCTGGGCTATGATAGACGGAGTAGAAAGACCTTTAGATAAATCAGCCTACCGCATCACCAATGCAAAAGGACAAGAAATCAAAGTTGCAGGAGTAATGCCTAATACAGCCAATCAGACACTTATTACCCCTGCCCAAGATTTAGATATCCGAAGAGTATATTATTTAGAGATTCCAGCACTAAAGCTCAAAGCTGTCTGTAGTTTTGATGGTTGGTTTAGAGAAATCTATTCAGATAAGGAACTAGGAGCAAACATTAGTGAAGATAACAGAAGCACTACTTTTAGGATTTTTTCACCAAGGGCTGAAGCAGCTAAGTTATATCTCTACAAAAATGCAGAAGATACCAAACCCTACGAAACTATAGAAATGACCGTTGATTTTGACGGTGTTTGGGAGGCAAGTATTCGCCAAAATCTAAAAGGTATTTATTATGATTTTACGGTGCACGGAAGTACTGACCCAGGTAATCATTTTTATGAAAGTAATCCTGTTCATATCTCTGACCCTTATGCCCGTGTCAGTATGGATTCTTGGGGAAAATGCCGAGTATGGGAGCAAACCAAACCTGCTACTCCTCTCAAAAATGGTCGCCCTCAAATGCAAGATGTAGTGGCTTATGAAGTCCATGTACAAGATTTTACAGATTTATTGCCCATCGCTGATTATCTGCAAGGTACTATCCCTGGAATGATTCAGACTGGGCTTAAAAATAAATATGGTCAAAAAATAGGCTTTGATTATCTTACTAATTTAGGGGTAAATACTGTACATTTGATGCCAATGCAGGAGTTTTTGCACTGGCATGACCAAGATTGGCAAGCTTCATTTCAAAATGATGAACATATGGCTAAATATGGAGTCCATACTGAGAATTATCAGTGGGGATATCGTACTTCGCATTGCTTTGCAGTAGAATCTAGGTTTAGGCAAAAAAACACAGAACATGGGGCTGAGAGAAATCAATTTAGAGATTTGGTACAGGCCTTTCACGACAAGGATATGGCAGTCATTATAGATATTGTTCCTAACCATACTGCCGAAAACATGGATGGGCAAGACCTTATCTTTCATTTTAATGCCTTAGACCAACAGTATTACTACCGCACCCGTGATTTAAAACACATCGGCGAATATGGCAATGAAGTCAAAACTGAAAACAGACCTATGGTACAGCGTTGGCTGATAGACCAATGCAAACATTGGATTGAAGAATTTGGGATTGATGGATTTAGAATAGACTTGGCAGGGCAGGTAGATCAACAAACTTTAATAGCACTTCGCAAGGCATTGGGTAAAGACATTATTATCTATGGAGAACCATGGATAGGCTCAAATGACCCTGAATTTGAGGCAAACCCTGATTGGGATTGGTACAAGGAAGACTCACCTATTACATTTTTTCAGGATGATGCCCGCAATGCATTCAAAGGGTCTGTTTCTAACCCTACTGATAAGAAAAAAGACAGAGGATATGCAGGAGGAAATGTAGCAGAAAGAGCCAATGTGAAGCTAGGGCTAACGAATAAATTTCCAGAAGAAAAAAGTCCTTTGAGCGGAATTAATTACCTAGATATTCACGACAACTGGGCATTGGCAGATCAGTTTGCTACCAAAGATTGGGATGGAAGATTAGGAGTAGATGAAGATAATTATAAAATAGCGACTCTTTTGCTTTTCACCTCACAAGGTCCACTAGTATTGCATGGAGGCTCAGAGATGATGCGTAGCAAAGGGGCGGCAGCATTAGAAGAAGTAGTCAAAGAAACCAAACAAGGTGTTAAAGTATATATGCATGGCAAGCGAGATACTTATAATATTCGATTTGCAAATCAATTTATATGGGATAATCTAGGAGATAAAAATGCTCCTAACCATTACACAGAGATGTATGACTTTTGGCAAGGGCTTATCAGGTTTCGTCTTAGCCCTGAAGGCAAGATTTTTAGAAATGCTGAAGAAATTTCAGATGACTTTTATAAATTTATAGAGCCAAAAGATGCTCATCAACTAGGATATATGGTTGATAATAAAGTATTTGTGCTGATAAATGTAGGTGAAACAATCGCTACCATTTCAGGTGTGAAATTACCAGCAGGTAAGTGGAAATTAATAGGTAATAACTCAGGCGTAAACCACCAGAAAGGAATCAAAGCAAAAGTCTCTAAACTAAAAGGAGATAGCAGTTATGATTTTAGCTTATTACCTCTCAGTTTTGAAATGTGGTTAAAGGAGGATTGATTTTTTCTATAATCAGTTCCTGAAAACCTCGCTTCGTGTCTTCCTGAACCGAAATCAGTAGTGTTTCGTGAAGATACGAACCACGGAAAAAGGATTAATTTTTTACTGTGTCGTTGCCCGTGACCTCACAGGCAACTATATTAAGATAAAAAAAAGACCTTTTCAAAATTTTTTGCAAAGGTCTTTTTTTTAAGAAATTTTGAAAAATCTTATTTTGTAGAATCAGAACCCAAAGGTACTTGCTCTGTATTAGGATTTTGAGTATTAGGTACAGGAGCGGTTCTTTTCTCAGAAGCACGCTCTTGGTTTACGCTATTAGGCAAACCATTAGAACCTACACGGTCAGTGAAAACATTGCTTAATAAGCTAAATGCTAAAATGACTGCTGCAAAACTCCAAGTAATTTTTTCTAAAATATCAGTAGATTTTTTGGCTCCAATCATCTGATTGGCAGCACCTCCAAATTGTGAAGAAATACCTCCACTCTTAGGGTCTTGCATTAAGATGACCAATATGAGCAAAATAGAAATTAATGCAACTAAAATAATAATGGCGATATACATAAATAAGTATTAATGGTTAATTATTAATTGTCAGTGTATCCACTGTTTGAAATTCTTTCTATCAAGAAGCATATCTTCTGCTTATTCCAAACAATGTCGCAAAGAAAAGCTATTTTGAGCAAAAAGCAAATTATTTAGGAAGATATTAGTTATTTCGGTTAGTTCTACTTTTAAATATTTATTCTTAAAAAACCGTACACACTTAGTAAGAGATGAGTTGTAAATTATGGGTTATTA
>JBBRUH010000227.1:0-9037 GCA_038248005.1 Cytophagales bacterium
GTAAAGGTGTTAGAAAATGCCCATGATACAATCTCTGAGCATATCAAGACGATGGATCATCTGAATAAGTAGTAAGTCAATAAGTTTTAATCGAAAGATTAAATACAACACAAAGCAAAAAAATGCTCGTAGATTAATCTACGAGCATTTTTTATGTCTTATGGATTCTGATAAAAATCAATATTTACCTTAGTAATAATATCAAAATAACTATCTTATTTTCTGCACCTAAAATATTCACTATCAGATAGTTACAAATTCATAACCCATAACACATCTCTATTTATTTATGATTTTTGTTTTTCACGGTATTTTTTCTCCCAGTTCCAAGCAGAGCGAGTCATCGCATCTAAATCTCTTTCTGCTCTCCAACCTAGTTTTTCATTGGCAAGTTGGGTATCGGCAAAGATTTTAGCTACATCTCCAGGGCGGCGAGCAACTATCTCATAATTAAGCTTTTGCTCAGAAGTACGCTCAAAAGATTCAATAATTTCTAAGACAGATGAGCCTTTACCCGTTCCGATATTAAAAAATTCATACGTAGTTTCATTTTTTTCTTCCAATAGCCTCTCAACTGCTATCACATGGGCTTTTGCCAAATCTACTACGTGTATATAATCACGAAGACAAGTACCGTCTTTGGTATCATAGTCATTTCCATATATATTAAGTACAGGACGTACACCCATGGCTGTTTGAGTGATAAATGGCATTAAATTATTGGGTGTGCCTGAGGGTAACTCACCAATCAGTCCAGACTCATGTGCCCCGATAGGGTTAAAATAACGCAGTGAAATCCCATTCAAATTCTCATTTGCATTGAGAGTATCTTCTATGATTTCTTCACCGATTTGCTTGGTATTGCCATAAGGAGAAGCTGCTTTTTTGATAGGAGCAGCCTCAGTTACTGGCAGCGTATCAGGCTGACCATATACGGTGCAAGACGATGAAAAGACAAGATTAGGGATTTCATACTTTTGCATCATTTCTAAAAGATTCATCAAAGAGACCAAATTATTTTGGTAATAAGCTAGTGGCTTCTGCACAGATTCTCCTACTGCTTTGAAGGCTGCAAAGTGAATAATACCTTGTAAATCTTTGTGTGACTTAAAAAAAGCATCTAAATGCTCTCCCTCACATAGATTAAATGGATGAAACTCAGGTCGAACACCCGTTATTTTTTCAATACCATCTAAACTTGCTGAGGTAGAGTTAGATTGGTCATCTATGATTATTACCTTAAAACCCGCCTCTATCAGTTCTACACAGGTGTGTGAGCCAATGTATCCTGTACCACCTGTTACGAGTATTTTTATTTTTTTTTGCATTGTGTTATATGATTATCATGCTTTGAATATTTTACTAAATCTTATTGCAAAAATAAGCATTATCTAAAAATAATTTTCAGTAATTTGATTTCATCTGCTCCCGAAATAAGATAAATAAAAACGTATCATCAAATAATAATATCCTGAACCTCAACTGTTACTTACCTTTGATGATTCAAAGTCTAATATCTTAGAGAAGAAATATTTACCTGACAAGATTCGTTGGTTTATAAATTATAATATAATTTGTTTATTTTTGAGGATTATTATTTTTGAAAATTAGTAATCTTTGTAATTTTTATTAAAAGAAAAAGACTGATAAGTCGTTTTGTAACTCTATCAAGAGGCTTTATAGCCTATTTATTAACCTTATTTTAAAAAACCATGAATCTAAAGACTAAGTATTTGACTGTTTTTTTTCTGCTAATTATTTCTTCTTTTGCCTATGCACAAGAAGCACCTCCTAAAAATTGGTTTCATTTAGACGAAAACAACGATAAATTTAGAGGTGTAAGCACTCAGGATGCTTACAAACTACTAGAAGGACGTAAATCTACTACTGTCATCGTAGCAGTGATTGACTCAGGGGTAGATATTGAGCACGAAGATTTGAAAGATAATATCTGGACTAATCCTAAAGAAATAGCAGGCAATGGCAAAGATGATGATGGCAATGGCTACATTGATGATGTGCATGGCTGGGATTTTATCGGTGGTGCAGATGGCAAAGATGTAGAGCATGATACGTATGAGCTTACTCGCTTATATGTGAAATACACTAAGCAATTTGAAGGCAAGACTGCTGACCAAGTTTCTAAAAAAGAAAAAGCTCAGTTTGAACAGTATCAAGAAGTTAAGAAAGCTTTTGAAGCCAAGAAGAAAGAAGCTACTCAAGGCTTTGAGCAATTTAAACAAATCGCTACGATGGTAGGTCAGGCAGATGAAAGCATACAAGGCTACTTTGATAAGGAAACCTACACCGAAGAAGAATTAGAGGGTATAGAAACCGATGATGAAAAAGTAATGGCTTCTAAAGGTCTTTTACAGCAAATTACCAAAGGAAATGGACTTTCGCTTGCTGATTTACTAGGGCAAGTAGATGAAGGCTATAAGTATTACAATGGTCAACTAGAATATGGATTGAATACTGATTTTGACCCACGTAATATTGTAGGTGATAATTACAGTGATGTAAGTGAGCGTATCTATGGCAACAATGAAGTAGAAGGCCCTGATGCAGACCACGGAACACACGTTTCGGGCATCATCGCAGCAGTTCGTAACAATGATATGGGCATAGATGGAATAGCTCAAAATGTAAAGATTATGGTTATTCGCACAGTGCCTGATGGTGATGAGCGTGATAAAGATGTGGCGAATGCAATTCGCTATGCTGCCGATAATGGTGCTACAATCGTCAATATGAGTTTTGGTAAAGATTATTCTCCTGAAAAATCAGCTGTAGATGCAGCCGTGAAATATGCAGAGAAAAAAGGCGTATTGCTTATACATGCCGCAGGAAATGATGGTAAAGACATAGACATAAACAATAATTTCCCAACAAGCATTTATCTTGGAGGTAAAAAACGTGCTTCTAACTGGATAGAAGTAGGTGCTTCTTCTTTTGGTGGAGATGATAATTTTGTAGGTAGTTTCTCTAACTACGGACAAAAGAATGTAGATATTTTTGCTCCTGGTGTAGCAATCTATTCTACTACTCCTGATAACAAATACCAAGACCACCAAGGTACAAGTATGGCGGCCCCTGTAGTAGCTGGAGTAGCTGCCCTTGTGAAGTCTTATTTTCCTAGTTTGACTGCTGTGCAGCTCAAAGATATTTTGATGAAATCTTCTATCAAATATACAAATGAGGTTAGCAAGCCAAGTGAAGCAGATGCTACTATTGGTTTTCCAAAACTTTCTGTAAGTGGTGGAGTAGTCAATGCTGCTGCTGCTATCAAGATGGCAATGGAAATGAAGAAATAATCATTTCTAATCCATAATAAAAAAGCCCCTTTCACGTAGAAAGGGGCTTTTTTTGTGTAAATTTTTAAAATAAAGCCGTGAAAGAGCGATAAAATACATAACAATACGGTCTATCAGGTTATCTTGTAGAAGACTAATATCCTACCTAACTTTTCTCGATGGGCTGTTCAAAATGTTTTTCTCCTTTGTCTATAATGAGGCGGTTGCTTTTATCATAGCTAAAGTAACTCCATAACCAACTCCAAAAAACAAAGAAACGATTCTTAAACCCTACTAAAGACATCAAATGAACAAACATCCAAATAAACCAAGCTAAGAAACCTTGAGTTTTAAACTTACCAACTTCTACTACGGCTTTGTTACGCCCGATGGTTGCCATAGAGCCTTTGTCCCAGTATTTAAAAGGCGTTAAAGGTTCGTTTTTGAAGATTTTGGGAAGATTTTTTGCCAAAAGCTTTCCTTGTTGCATAGCAGTAGGAGCTACTTGGGGATGTCCGTGAGGGTATTCATCTGTAACCATTATGGCTATATCACCAATGGCAAATATATTTTCGTAGGTTTTGACACGGTTATACTCATTGACTATGAATCGGTTTCCTCTTCCGACACAATCTTCTCCTAAACCCTGAATCGGTGCACCCGTAACGCCAGCCGCCCAGATAAGGTGTCTGGTAAACATCTGTGTACCATCATTGAGGGTTACGGTTTGCCCATCATAAGATTTCACAGATTTTTCTAAATGCACTTGTACTCCCATCTTTTCTAAAAACTGCTTAGACTTCTCACCTGAAATTTTGTCCATTCCATTGAGTAATCTCGGACTAGCTTCTACTAAGTGAATATCCATTTCTTCAAGGTCTAGTTCCTTGTAATCTTTGGGGAAAACGTGCTTTTTTAGTTCAGCCAAAGCACCTGCTATTTCCACTCCTGTGGGGCCTCCACCGACTACCACAAAATCCATATAGCTATTCATCAAATCAAAATCATCTGTTAGCAGAGCTTGCTCAAACCCTCGGATGATTCGGTTGCGGAGTCTAATGGCATCTTGGATAGACTTCATCGGAACGGCATATTTGCTGATGTCTTCCATCCCATAATAATTGGTAATAGTACCAGTAGAAATCACCAAATAATCATAACTCATCTCACCTATGGAGGTATAAATAATTTGCTCTGTAGGGTCTATATTTTCTACTTCTCCCATTCTGAAGTAAAAATTTTTTGATCGCTCAAAAAGCTTCCGAAAGGGATAAATAATAGCACTGCTTTCTAAGCCAGAGGTAGCTACTTGGTAGAGTAAAGGTTGGAAAGTATGATGATTATTTTTATCAAATAAAATTACTTGGCAATCTACTTTTCGCAATACTTTGGCAAGTTCTAAGCCACCAAATCCTCCTCCTATAATGACGATACGAGGAGCTTTTGTATCAGGTATTTTGACGATGTGGCGTGTTTTAGAAGGGATATCAGACATAGGTTTTTAGATTTTTTTGTTAAGTTATAGGATATATCTTTTACTGAAACTAGCACTAGAATTTTATAGATAACTACAGCAATTATTGTGTCAATATCACAACTAAAGTAGTCAAATATATTCTATTAATGGTAGCAACTAGAAGATAAATTTTATGCTCAAAATCTACTAATTATCTATTCATTAAGCGGCTCAAAAAAATCATCCCAATCATTGTAAAAAATATCAAATTATTCTTAGTATTTATTGGAATAATTAAATAAAAAAATCGTTTTTGCCAGTAAGTTCTTAGATGAACCTATTGGCTTTAATAAGTCAAAAGCACTTCTTTTATGGTTTCCATGAGCCACATGGGCGTAGAAGTAGCACCACAGATGCCTATGGTATCATTTTCTGAGAACCAGTCTTTATCAAGTTCTTCGGAATTAGAAATAAAATGAGTATATGTATTGACATCTTTGCAAACATTGTAAAGTACTTTGCCATTAGATGACTTAGTGCCAGCCACGAAGATAATTTTATCAAATTTTTTGGCGAAATGACGCAACTCTTTATCTCTGTTGGAGACTTGTCGGCAGATAGTATCATTGGAATTGACAGCAATTCCTTTGTCTTCGAGAAGAGCTTTAATCTCATAAAATTTATCCGTACTCTTGGTAGTTTGACTATATAGAGTAAGATTTCTTGGGAGAGTATCTAAGTCAAGCTCTGAAATATCTTGAAAAACTACGGCCTCATTGTTGGTTTGCCCTAAGAGTCCTTTTACCTCAGCATGTCCGTGTTTGCCAAAAATATAAATAGGTTCTTCTTTGTCGTGAGAGTTTTTGATTCTGTTTTGAAGCTTTAGCACTACGGGGCAAGAGGCATCTATCAGCTCTAGATTATTGTTAAGGGCAGTTTCGTAAGTAGAAGGAGGCTCACCATGTGCTCTTATGAGTACTTTTTCATTTTGGATAACAGATAAATCTTCATAAGAAATAATTTTTAGACCTTTGGCTTCTAGGCGTTTGACCTCTTCATCATTGTGGACGATGTCGCCCAAGCAGTAGAGATAAGGCTGCTCTTGTAGAATATCCTCTGCCATTTCTATGGCATAGACTACCCCAAAGCAAAAGCCTGAGTTTTGATCAATATTTACTTGAAGATTTAGCATAATGATTAATGAATAAGAATATTAAAATTCAATTTATACACAAGTAACTTACAAAAAAACTAAAAGTTTACTTTGGTAAATAACTTTTTAATTTGTCTAAGTCTGAGTCTTTCCCATGATTTTGTTCTAGCAAATAACGGGCTATTTCAGGACGCATATCACTAGGAACTTCTGGCTGCTCTATATTATCTATAATCCAAGCGATATCTTCTCCAATATGCTCACTAAAACCAAGGATAGAAGGAGTGTTACTCTCTATAGAAAAACGTAAAAAACGGATTTCTACACTCTCTGGATTTTTTTTTATAGCCTCTGCAAACCGATGATTTGCTTTGCGAATAAGACTAAGCTTTTCTAAAGGATTCCAGGTATCACGTGCTTCTAAAGCTAGACCTGATGCCTGATATGCCCAGAAGAGTGGCTTTTCGTCTTGTCCTTTAATACTTTTAAGGGCTTTTAAAAATTTCTGTGCTTGTAAATAGCCTTCACTAGCAGCAGCAAATAACTCTCTTATTTCTTGAATTTCCAAGTTTATTATTTGTATTTGAATGTTTGATAAAATGTTAAAATATCTTTTTTTATTTGTTCTTCCATATTTCTCAGAATATAATGCTTAAAGTTAGTAGGTTGATTTTTAAATTCCACTATAAACTTACTTAAATTTTCTTGTTTTAGCATTGGAATCAGCTCTAAAACTAATTTTCCATTAAATTTTTGATAAATTTCTTGGGTTTCGGCTTCTTTCTTAGCTTGCTGGGCTATCCATTCTGTGAGTTGTGCTTCTAGAAATTGCTCTGAAATCCATGGCAAGTAGGTTGATTTATCTTCCTTAAAAGAATATTCTTTACTGATTTCTTCGGTTTTGAGATACTTCACAAATGCTTGCATGGTAGGGCGTTCACGAATTTTTTTGAGTGTCTTGGGAGAAGGATTAAGATAAGGACTGACAGAGAAATAAGGACTAGCCATTACCCATTCAAACAAATCAGTCAAACGCTCAAAACCAATTTCCCAAGTCTGATAGTCTAAGCCAATTAACTCAATGATTTTTTTAAAATCACGGCTAACTATTTTTTCTTGTTTATAATTCCTATGCTGATGTCGATAAACATAAGCCAAACCTTCTTGTCCGTATTTAAGGTTAAATCGATGAAATATTTTACCAAGAAGATTTCCTAAATCATTAAAAGACAAGTAGTGATACATTATCTCTAAATTCTCAGCATCGGCACAAAAAAAATCAACCTGAAAACCCCGATACATCACAGAGAATATATTTCCTACTGATTTATACTCATCAATCTCTAATTCTTTAACTATTTCTACCTGAAAATCTCGCCAATTTTGGGGGAGAGAATCAGCAGCCAACAAAATATCCAAATCGCCAAAATCAGCTTTCTGAGCATAACATCTTGGAATACGATAGTTTTCTGCACCTACTTTTTGTGTGAGGTATGTTGATATATCTTGCTCAATACTCAGATACTTTTCTCTGCCAATCCTTCCTAAATTGTATAGTTTTCCTCCCATGATTCAGTTTTCAGTATCAAACAACAGTGTAAGTTTCAGTTTCAGTGTCAAATAACAGTATCAGTTTTCAGTTTTCAGTGTCAAATAACAGTATCAGTTTTCAGTGTCAAATAACAGTATCAGTTTTCAGTTTTCAGTGTCAAATAACAGTATCAGTTTTCAGTTTTCAGTGTCAAATAACAGTGTCAGTTTTCAGTTTTCAGTGTCAAATAACAGTGTCAGTTTCAGTTTTCAGTGTCAAATAAATATACACAATTATATTTATAATTGCTGAAATATGCCACTGTTATATGTTACTGCCACTGTTATTTGTCACTGTTATTTGCCACTGTTATTTGTCACTGTTATTTGCCACTGTTATTTGCCACTGTTATATGTTATTTGTTACTGCTATTCGTTCTATTATGTTTTTTTAAAATAGAGTAAAGTATTCTTGAAATTTCATCACAATCATCATAGATAGATTGAAATGATTTTTCAGTGATATAGCCAGCATCAAACAATAATTCAATCCAAAATTTTGTTTCCAATGACTCTTTATAAGCAATACTTATTTTGGCTGAAAAGTCTGCATCTGATATTCCACCATGAGCCTCTGCTGTGTTTGCACCTATTGAAGTACCACTCCTTAAAAGCTGTTTTGTAAGTACATATTCTTTATGCTCACTTACTAAATGCTGATACATTTTGACAATTCTAAGTGAAAAGTCATAGGTCTTTTCAAGAATAATATTTTTTTTCTTAAGTGCCATGGATCAGTTTTCAGTTTCAGTTTTCAGTTTCAGTTTCAAATAACAGTGTCAGTTTTCAGTGTCAAATAACAGTGTCAGTGTCAGTTTCAAATAAATATACACAATTATATTTATAATTGCTGAAATATGCCACTGTTATTTGTCACTGTTATTTGTCACTGTTATTTGTCACTGTTATTTGCCACTGTTATTTGCCACTGTTATTTGTCACTGTTATTTGCCACTGTCATTTGCCACTGTCATTTGTCACTGTTATTTGTCACTGTTATTTGTCACTGTTATTTGTCACTGTTATTTGTCACTGTTATTTGTCACTGTTATTTGCCACTGCTATATGATTTACTCATCAATATAACGCTTCAAAATTGGTGCATAGCTATCGATGCGTCTATCCCTTAGAAATGGCCAAACCCTGCGATATTGCTCTGACTCGACGAGGTCAATCTCTTGTATATGACTTACTTCTTCTTCAAAAGGGGCTTGATAGACGATGCTTCCCATCGCATTGGCTACAAAAGAACCTCCCCAAAAAGTGGTTTCTCCTTCTATTCCTACTCTATTGACTGCGATGACAGGCACGCCATTGGCGATGGCATGACTTCGTTGGATGGTTTGCCAAGCTAGGTATTGCTCTTGGTTGATGTTTTCGGCTTCTCCTTTTTCCCATCCAATGGCAGTCGGATAAAAAAGCATTTCTGCACCCATTAAGCTAGTGATGCGAGCGGCCTCAGGATACCATTGATCCCAGCAAATCAGTACTCCAATTTTGGCGTATTTTGTCTCGAAAATTCGGTAGCCTGTATCTCCTGGGGTA
>JBBRUH010000228.1:0-9003 GCA_038248005.1 Cytophagales bacterium
ATGAATTATCTCTATCAGAATAGCTTGATGTATTGCGTTTAGGATTGGTAAATCTTTCTTTGGAATATGAGTTAGATTTGCCTTTATTACCATAGATAGTGCGTTTTTCGTCCTCTTTGGAGTCACCACCTTGGTTAGAATATTTCTTAGAGTCTTTGCTAGGTTTTGAGCTGAATCTTTCCTTAGAAAAATAACCTTGTGAAGATTTATCTTCATACTTAGGCTTACTTTCCGAAGCGGATTTATTTTTAGAAAAAGATTTTCCTTTGTCAGAAGTCTTTTTAGTGGAAGGTTTATATTGAGAAGATTTCTCAGATTTAAATGCTTTTTTCATACTCTTGATTAATTAAAGAGCAAAGATACGAAACCTTGCTTTAAACATACTTACAACAAAGGGGATTTAAGTATGTTTGGTCTTTTTTTATGCAATCTTAGGTTGATATTAAATCAGATATGAGTTATGCGTTTGTAATAAATGGATAATGATTAGTTTATTTTTAGCATTTCACAAATCAGGTGGTTCGTGAAGACACGAACCACAGAAGTAGTTGAGTATCTTGGTGCGATGCCCCAAGTTTTAATGTTCAAGCCTTTCAGGCTGTTTCATATTGCTTTTAAGAACTATAAGTTATCTCGATAAGGTTTTGATAAGTATCTTGGGGTAATGCCCCAAGTTTTAATATTCAAGCCTTTCAGGCTGTTTCATATCGCTTTTAAGAACTATAAGTTATCTCGATAAGGTTTTGATAAGTATCTTGGGGTAATGCCCCAAGTTTTAATGTTCAAGCCTTTCAGGCTGTTTCATATCGCTTTTAAGAACTATAAGTGATAAGTTGTTTCGATAAGGTTTTGATAATCAGTTTTTTATAATAAAATTAAAATATAAACTAAACCTCGGTTTGTGTTTCCACGAACCGAAATCAGGTGGTTCGTGAAGACACAAACCACGGAAAAGTTTATCCTCGTCAAGGTCTTATTCTCATCGAAAACAGACCATTGACAAGGTATAAATTTTCCTATTTCAAATCTTTCATAATCTCTTCAATCGCTCTATCTAACTGTGGGTCTCGTCCTTCTATCCTGTCTTTGAAGGTGGTTTTGATACTAATATCAGGCTGTACACCTTCTTTTTCTAGATTTTTACCATCCAAGGTGTAGCAACCCCAAGAAGGCAGACGATAAAATGAACCATCTACCAAGCCCTTGCCAGAAGTAAAAATAATCCAGCGGTAAGTCTCTGTACCTATGATTTTACCTAGTCCTAAGGCTTTAAAACCTGCGGCAGTCATTTCAGCATCACTCAGTGATTGTTCGTTAATAAGCAAGACAATAGGTTTGGCTGCAGGTGCAAAATTAGATTGAATTGTTAATGCACCTTCACGGTATTTCCATTTTAAGTAAGGCTTTTGACTCAGAAACTGCAATACTTTATCGTGTACATTTCCTCCTGTATTATAGCGTAAATCAAAAATCAAAGCATCACGCTGATAGGCTTCTGAGTTCATATCTATCAAAAACTTTTCTAATTCACCTCCACCCATGTTTTTCATATAGGCATAGGCAATTCGTTTTTTACCCTTGTCATCTACTATTTTTTGATTGTTGGCAATCCATTCATCATACAGTTCTGACTGTAATTCCCCATAAGATTGTGGGTGAATTTTAGTAGTGATTTCCTTGCCTGCTCTTGAGAAAGTCATTTCTAGCTCATCTTCCAGGGAAGATTTACTAAAATACATCTCTCTATTTTTCTTAGTATCTACTGTTTCACCATTTACTTTGAGCAAAATATCCCCTGCTTTGATGTCTTTACCTACTTTATCAGTCGCACTGTTTTTGACGATGTATTTAACTTGATAAGGCTTGTCTTCTTCGAAAATAATCCCGCTTGTCATCGTGGCAGTATTGTAAAATATATCTTCTTCCTTGCCACCAGAGTTAAAGCCCAAATGTGAAGAGTTTAGCTCTCCTAGCATATCTGAGAGCAGTGTTCTTAAATTTTGACGTGAATTAAGGTAAGGTAAAAAAGTGGCATATTGAGTTTTGGTCGCTTTCCAATCTAAACCATGGAAGGTTTCATTATAAAAATTTTCTTCCAGATTTGCCCATGTTTCATAAAACATTTGCTCAAATTCATCTGCTAGGTTTCGCTCAAAGGAGAAAGAAACATCTATTTTTTCTACCTTCTTCGCATCCAAATTCACTGAATGAATACTCCCATCAATAAGCGTATAAAATTTACCATCTACCTCTACCAAAGAAGCTGAGCCTGTAGTAGCTCCTTCTATCTTTTCTGTTTTGTTTCTTTCAAAGGGTTCTATGGTCGTTTTCCAGAGATTGTATTTTCCTTCATCATGGTTTGAGCCAAAAATCACATAGGTCTTATCATCTTTTTGAGTTACAAACACATCGCTTTGGCTACCAAAATCAGGGCTGATTCTCTCTAGTCTTAGCATCAAATCTTCTAAATCCATTTGAATGGGTTCAGTAGGTTTCTCTGGCTTTGTTTCTTCTTTCTTCTTATCGTCTTTGTCTTCTTTTTTTGCTTCTGCCTTTTCTTCAAACATTTCATCAAATTTATCGGAAGCAAAGGCATCCTCTAACTTTTGGAGAGGTACTCGATATACCCTTGCATCTTCCGTCCCAAAAGGATAAGAGGGATTAAGTCTATCTGCGATAAAATAGATATGTTTTCCATCTGGCGACCAAAATGGATTGGTTTCAGTAATGCCCGTCTGAGTGAGGTTGATGGTTTTATTATTTTTGAGATGATGAATAAAAATATCTTGTTCAAAATTACGGTGAGAAGTAAACAATACATATTCACCATTGGGTGAAAAACGAGGCTGTGCATTCTGGAAAGCCCATAGTTCTTCTTTTACGAGGGTTTTGCTTTCATACGTCTTCAAATCTAATAACCTCACCTCATTGCGACCACTCAAATAAACGCCTTGTGTTTTGTCTTTATTCAATTCAAGCAAACGGTTATTTTGTGTATCAGAAGTAAGTTGTTTTTCAGACGAGTTTCCATCTGCTGAGATTCTAAACCAATTCAAATACCCGTCTTCTGTAGTTTGGTTAAAAACAAGGGTTTTGTTATCTTTAAGCCACTTTACTTCGGTTATTCTGCCTAGTGGATTGGTAGAGAGTTGCTTCATAAATTTACCTTTGATATCAGACACAAATAACTCTCCTCTTGATACAAAAGCCATTTTCTTAGCATCTGGGGAAATATCAACGTTTTCTATGTTGTTTTTTACTTCAAACTTCTGTGATTTTTCAAGTACAGGATTTTGAAAGAGTTGAATGGCTATTTTCTGGCTTTTTTTGCTGGCTACATCATAGAGGTACAGTTGATAATCTTTTTCAAAAACTACCTTCTCTCCATTGGCACTCACAAAGGGATTTTTGATAGAAGTATCAAAGCGAGTCAGGGCTGTTTTGGTGCTTCCTTCAAAAGTATGTAGATTGTATTCTCCATTAAGTTCATCAGAGACAAAATACATCTTGCCATTTTTATCTAAACTTACCCAAAAATCTTTCCCATTATAGTCGGTGTATTCCTTAAATTCCTTGGTTTTAGGATTGTAAGACTGTATATCAGGGTTATAAGCTCCTTTATAGCGTTTGCGATTGGTGGCACTGCGACTTTCCCAAGTTTCATTAAAGAAAATCTCCCCACTGCTAGGATGCTCTATCACACTATGAACAGTATTGAAATAATTATCAAATAAGCGAACGGGTGTTCCTTCTTCTATGCTTACTTTATAGCCTGAGGAGCGATTAAAACGATTAGAAGTAAAATAGATAAATTTAGAATCCCAAGACCAGCTATCTACTTGGTCGTAGGCTTGGTGAAAGGTCAGTCGCTTTATCTCTCCGCCAGCCATAGGCATCAAAAAAATATCTTGGCTTCCAAACTGACTTCCTGTAAAGGCAAGCCATTTTCCATCGGGTGAAATGCGTGGATAAGTCTCCTCCCCTTGCATAGCGGTCAATCTTGTAGCCAAGCCTCCTTGAGCATTGACCTTCCATAAATCACTCTCATAGTTAAAAATAGCCACTTGTGCATCGGGCGAAAGTGTAGGAGAAGACATAAAATAAATGTCTTTATTCTGGGTAAAACCAAAGCTGATAAAGTAAAAAAGAAATAAGAATGTGAGCAATAGATTTTTTTTCATGGCAATCTGTCTGTTTTATATTTAATATAAATGGAGCTGTAAATTAAAACAGAAGCGTTGCTTTACAAAAAAAAGATTTGTAATTATTTGTTATCGTAGTTTTTTAACCTTTTCTTCAAAATATTGAATTTATTTTTAGCAATTTTTCAAAAATATTCTTAGTATTGAAGAAGAATAACGATTAACTAATCCTAAAAAAATGCAAAGATTGAAACTCTATCTTACTCTATTCTGCTTCTTTTTCCTTTTTCAAACCCTCAATGCACAAGAAGCGGGAAAAGTCATCTTTCAGAAGACTTGACACAGTGGGTCGAAATAAATTTTTGATAAAAAGCACATTCAATGGAATGTGCTTTTTTGTAATAATTTTTTATTATTACTAGTCTTCTAATTCTTCAATAATAATTTCTTCTGTTCCTTCATTTGCTGATGCTTCTTTGGTTAAATTAGCTTCTGATTTTAATTCAGTTTTTTCTTCTGTGCTTGGTTTGACATCAAATTCTAACTTAGCTTTTGCATCATGTGTAGATTCAACATTTTTTGAAGAATTGCCACTTTTTGCAGGTTTGTAAATAGCACCTGTACCGAAATCAACAAGAAGGGGAATGAATCCAAGCAAAATATCAAGAATTAAAAATCCTGCTTTTATTTCTCTTTGAGGCTCACCAGTAGCAGGTTTTGTTCTTTGAGAGTCTGTAACTGGCCCTCCCAAAATGGTAGCACAACTTTGATTGAGGAACATAATTCCTACAAATGCGAATACTGCAATTCTTTTTTTTATAAAAAATTTATTTAGTTAAAAACATAACACAATATATTGAATAAATTTTATTTATTTCTATCAAATTATAGAAATTAAAAAGCCATAATACATTGATTTTCAATATATTATGGCTAAAAAGTTTTACGAAAGATATATATCTAGTTCGAGTTTTATGAGTTCGCATAATTACGCTCTCCAAAGATGGCACTGCCCACTCTGATAAGTGTACTGCCTTCTTCTACGGCTATCTGATAATCTCCACTCATACCCATAGAAAGTTCACTTAGCTCAACATTGGGGGCAGACGATTCTGATTGCATCCTTTCCCAAAACTGTCTCAGTCCTTTAAACTCTTGCCTTACTTTAGACTCATCTTTAGTATTGGTTGCCATGCCCATTAATCCTTTGATGCGGATATAAGGCAATGATTGAAGTAGTGAATCATCTTTAAATAAAGCCTCAGCTTCTGTATAATCAAAGCCAGATTTAGTTTCCTCTTCTGCTATATGAATCTGCAAGAGGCAATCTACTACCCTATCTACTTTTGCTGCTTGCTTATTTATTTCTTTCAGTACTTTTAATCTATCTACAGAGTGAATCAAGTGAACGAAAGGAACGATGTATTTGATTTTGTTAGTCTGAAGTGTACCTATTAAGTGCCATTCAATATCTTTGGGCATTGATTCATATTTCTCTTCCATTTCTTGCACTTTGTTTTCCCCAAAAACTTTCCATCCAGTCTCATAGAGTTCCATCAGCATTTCGATGGGTTTGGTTTTGCTGACAGCTACGAGTTTTGCTTGTGTTCCTTTGAGTTCTTCTAAGAAATAGTCTAGGTTATTTTTTAATGACATGGTTTTTAGTTTAAAAGGTCTTAATTCAAGATTTTGTTTAATTTTAGGTTCAAAAAAAGTGAAAATTTGGGCTATCTGAAACAAAAAGTGAAAATTAATCAAAAAACATAAAGACTATTCTCATAATAATCCCTTAATTTGTATTTAAAAATTGCTAATAATATCAGATTTTTAAAATTTAAAGGCTTATGCCCATCTTAGGTAAATTACTCAAACAAGGGATTAAACTACGTAAAAGTTTGGAGCAAGAGCGTAGCCAACCTTATCCCTTACAACGCAGGCAGCTTTTAAAGCATCTGCTTATAGCAAGAAATACACAATTTAGTAAAGCTTATAATTTTGATAAAATTATTGCTTCTTTTGATAAAAAAGACCATCAAAACCGTGATTTTTATCTTCGCTACAAAGAACAAGTGCCTCTTTTTAATTACGAAAAAATTTATAACCAATGGTGGCATCGCTGTCGTGAGGGAGAGAAAGATGTAACTTGGCGAAATCAAGTGGATTATTTTGCCCTCAGCTCTGGTACTTCTGAGGCTACCAGTAAATATATTCCTGTTAATAAAGATATGGTCAGAGCGATTAACCGCACAGGTGTTCGTCAGATACTTTCTTTGTCTAATTTTAAAGATGTTCCAGGTAATATTTATGGTAAAGGGATGCTGATGCTTGGTGGAAGCACACATCTTAATAAACGTGGAACTTATTTTGAAGGTGATTTGAGTGGAATCACTGCTAGTCAGATTCCTTTTTGGTTTCAGCACTTTTATAAGCCTGGCAAAAAAATAGCCCAGACTTCTGATTGGGATGAAAAACTACACGAAATCACACTAAAAGCCCCTAAATGGGATATTGGATTTGTGGTAGGAGTACCTGCTTGGATTCAGATTATGATGGAGCGAATCATTGAGCATCATAAGTTAGAAACTATCCACGATATATGGCCCAACTTTTCGGTTTATACACACGGAGGGGTTTCTTTTGAACCTTATAAAAAGGGTTTTGAAACGCTTCTGGGGCGACCCGTTACGTATATAGAAACTTACCTTGCTTCTGAGGGTTTTATCGGCTTTCAATCACATCCAGACCGTGAAATGCAGCTTGTGCTTAATAATGGGATTTTCTTTGAGTTTGTTCCTTTTAATGAGCAGAACTTTACTCTTGAGGGAGATTTGAAAGAGAGTGCAGAAACTTTGATGATAGATGAAGTAGAAGAGGGTAAAGATTATGCGATTTTGCTTTCTACTTGTGCGGGTGCTTGGCGATATTTGATAGGAGATACAGTTAAGTTTCTCTCAAAAGAAAAAGCAGAAATCATCATCACAGGACGCACCAAGCATTTTCTGAGCTTATGTGGTGAGCATCTTTCGGTAGATAATATGAATAAAGCCATTGAAACTGTCTCACAAGAGCTTAATTTAGAAGTAAAAGAATTTACTGTAGCAGGTATTCCTTATGAAAGCCTTTTCGCACATCAGTGGTATATTGGCTCTGATAGCCAAGTAGATTTAACAGTATTAAAAGAAAGACTAGACCAAACCTTGAAAGAGTTAAATGATGATTACAGAGTAGAGCGCTTGGCTGCACTCAAAGACATAGATGTACAGGTATTGCCTACTTCTCTGTTTTATAAATGGCTAGAGTCAAAGGGAAAAGTAGGTGGACAGAATAAGTTTCCGAGAGTTTTGAAACAACAACAACACCAAGATTGGAAACAATTTATAACCCAATACCTTAACAATTAATTTTTCATACCAAAAGTGATAAGATAGCATGCTAAATGCCCTCCTAAATGGAATCATGTATGGTCTGATACTGGCAATGTTGATTGGCCCAGTTTTTTTCGCCTTGATTCGTACAAGTATTGACAAAGGATTCAGATCAGGTGCTTACCTTGCAATAGGGATTGCACTGAGTGATGCCCTAGCTGCCACAGTGGTCTATTTTGGGGTTTCTCGCTTCACAGGTGATGATAGTGCTTTATTTGAGATGTACTTAGGGTGGGTAGGTGGTACTTTGATGATTGCTTTCGGGGTAGCTCCCTTTATCAAAGGTGCCGCAGAGAAAAAGTATCTCCCTAATACTTCTATTAATCGTGCAGAAGGACTAAGATACATTTTTGAAGGTTTACTACTTAATCTTTTAAATCCATTTGTATATATATTTTGGCTCGGAGTGGTAGGCTATGTTACGGTCAGTACTGATTATACTCCAAAGGGTCATTTTTTATTTTTTACAGGAGCGATTGCTACGGTTTTTCTTACTGATCTTAGCAAGGTATATGTAGCCAATCGGATTACTGATTACCTCAATGCCCGTATCATTGGTTTAATTGATAAAATTGCTGGTTTGGGCTTGATGGCTTTTGGAGTTCGCTTAATTGTCTATGCTATTTATGGATTTTAAGATGAAAAGAATAGCCTTTTTACTTGTTTTTTACTTGTCTTTATCCTCTATCAGTATTGCTCAATCTAGCTCTTATTATAAAGATGCTCTAAGACATCTACAAACCAGACTACCCAAAGAACTAGGTGGAAGCTCTCAAAATAGCTTTCAGATTCAAGAAGGTTTTGCTAAAATCTCCTTAAATCTATTTCAAGAAGAATTAGCCGACACATTTAGCCCCTCACAAATCAAGAAATTAAAAAAATCATCTCGTGATGAAAGTGTCTTTCCAAAAAGTTTACTCCAACAAAATGACTTCAGAAGTAATCTTCGCCTTCAATTTTCAGCAGCAAACAAAGAAATATTGATTGTCAAGCTAGAAAATCTACGTCCCTTCGCTTCTAATCCTAAGATTGAGGTAGATAATCAAGTAATAGAAACTTGGTACTTGCTTTTTAACTTCTCCCCTTCTGGCAATATTATAAAGGTTTTTTCTAAGAGGTTTTAGTGAATTAAAGTTTTTAAAATTTGACCGTGTACTTTCGTAGATTAGACTTTCCAAGTTTTCAAAACTTGGAAAGTCTAGAAAGTTAAGAGTAAGTTTAGGGTATAATGTGAATTATATCTTATTTCATAAAATTAGATTTTTTACGTTTTAAAACTTGAATCTATGAAGTAGAGGTAATAACTAACTTTCGTATATTAGACTTTCCAAGTTTTGAAAACTTGGAAAGTCTGGAAAGTTAAGAGTAAGTTTAGAGTGGAGTGTGAATTATATCTTATTTCATAAAAGTAGATTTTTTACGTTTTAAAACTTGAA
>JBBRUH010000229.1:0-8980 GCA_038248005.1 Cytophagales bacterium
AGAGATAAGCCAAGCTAAGGGGAAACACGCCAAAGAAGCCAATCAAATATTAAATATCTTAAAGGACAAAGCTGAACTGACTACTGATTTAGATAAATTTAACTTTATCCATTATCAATCTAGGCTCACAAGTCTTGAGAATCTCCTTGCTGTCTATGGTACCATCCAAAATCCAGATAATAAAGTGCGTGCAGCAGGTACTCTCATGCTTGAGTGCATCAGAACTGCAGAACTCAGCCAAGCAGAGAGTCTTTTTAAGAATCTAAACATCAAAAAAGGAGTCTCTCAATACAGCCAATCACTTCTTAATTTTGCTTATTGCAAGTTACTCATCGCACAAGGAAAATATGCCCAACTATTGCAAGACATTGATAAATTGGCTTTTGTGCGGATTCATCGTAATTATAAGCCTTATTTTAAAGCCCTCTCCATGGCAAGAACAGGCAGTACTCAAGACCTAGAAGCCAATTACCTCAAAGCTCGCCAAGCTACTCCTTTTGATGAAGAAATCATCTTAGACTTGGCAGATTATTACTTTAACAGACAAAGAAATGTGGAGAAAGCTTACCTCATAGTGGTAGATGGCGTTCGTAGCAATCCATTTTCTCTTGCACTTCAAAAAAACTATGCCTTACTTGCCTTAGAAATGGGCTTAGATTTTTATGGAGATGAAGCTCTTGAAAAAATCCAAGAACTCAGCACAGAAGAAGATTTTCAGAAGTTTAAAGCCACTTATAATGAGCGAAAAACAAAACTGGAAGAGCAAAGAAAGGCTTTATTAGGGAATTAGTAAAAAGTAGGATGTAAACTAAAGGTTTTGCTTTCAACCCTCGGTTCGTGTCCTCACGAAACGAAATCAGTGGTGGTTCGTGAAGACACGAACTACGGAAAGGTTATACGACACTGCTATATGTTACCGTTATTTGACAATGTAAAAGCTATGCAGTAAAGCAGATGCCTACGGTATGACAAAAAATAACACTGAAACTGTTATATGACCCTGCTATATGTTACTGTTATTTGATATTTCTATTTAACCCGATTAACTTTGTGAACCTAACAAAAAGTCTAAAAAGTTGAGTACGCTTTTGTAAAATATCATTTATGCCTTATTAAAATAAAACTTATATGCAGAAATCTTCCAAATTAGAAAAAAAGCTAAACGTCAGTTCTGAAATTGGACGTTTAAGACGATTAATGATTCACAACCCTGACAATGGCCTTGCAAAGGTAATCCCCTCAAAAGCACAGGATTGGCTTTTTGAAGATATTATTCATCTGGACACGATGCGTCGACATGAGTATGATTATTATGTGAAGCTTTTACTCTATTTTTTAGATCCTACTAAGATAAAAGGCAAGCTCGCCGAAATAGACGCACCTGCCAAAGACCGTGCTTTTTATGAGCCAAGTAGCCCTGAATATTTTAACTCTGACAAGGTGATAGACCCTCAGTTTTTGCTTTCTGAGATTTTAGAAGACCGTGAAATAAGGATTAAATTAGTCGCTTCTGTCTGTGCGATTGAAAAAACACCTTATCAGCTTTTAGATAAATTACTGGCACAAGACTCCAAGACACTTGCTTACACGCTGATTTCGGGAATCTTGCCCGAAGGAAATATTATATTTCCTCCAGTGCCTAATTTTATTTTTACCCGTGATATAGGCATCGTCATCAATGACCATATCTTGCTTAATCGCCCTGCCAAGCTAGTGCGTGTGCGTGAGTCATTGATTATGAAATATGTATTTTATAATCATCCTTATTTTCAAGAATATCAAAATAAAATCATCGAACTTGCCGAAGATGAAGAGCAGTTCTTTTTGAGTGATGAGGATGAACAAGCAAATCAGATTACCTTAGAAGGAGGTGATGTGATGGTAGTGCATAAAAATCACCTTGTAATCGGATGCAGTGAACGCACAAGTTTTAAGGCAGTTAATAAAGTAATTCAAAAATTATTTGAGAAAGATATTGTCCGTAAAGTATCCGTGATTAAGGTGGCGAAGAAAAGAGATTTTATGCACATTGATACTATTTTTACTCAAGTAAAACGCAATGTATGGGTTGTGTTTGGGGCGTTGTCTCGCCAAAACAAGCAGTTCGAAGTACAAGATTTAATCAAAAACAGCAATACAGAAGGAAAAGATACACAGCATCGTCCACAAATTATTCAATTTCATAAAGGACGATTGCATCAACCTGTTCATTTTGAATATTTAGAAGATTTACTAGATGACATTAGCCAAAATGACTTCCAATCTCCTGAAGAAACGAAATTTATTTATTCTGGTAATGGAGAATTTCCTTTTGGCTTACGTGAGCAATGGACAGACTCTTGCAATGTGCTCGCTCTTCAAGAAGGCGTAGTGATAGGCTATGACCGAAATAATAAAACAGCAGAGGCTTTCCAAGAGCTTGGTTTTGAGGTGATTAAAGCACAAGACCTTGTAGAACAACTCGACAAAGGAGATAAAAAAACTGAGCAAATGAAAGATACTTTAATTCTCTTACCTTCTGCCGAACTCTCTCGTGCAAGAGGTGGCTCACACTGTATGAGTATGCCACTTTGGAGGGAAGAAGTTTAGAAAAGAGAGGTTGAGTTATTAGGAAACTAAGAGATTGAGTTATTGGGAAGTTAATAACCCATTAACTTAATCAACTCAATAATTAAATTAAATCTCTCAACTTGTCATTCCGAACGCAGTAAGGAAACTTTTGGGTATAGGAGAGTTTTAGAGCAGTAAAAAAAATTAGAAATAACTATCTTTACATAAAAAGTAAAATGATAAATATAGAAAACCATAATAAAATACTTAGAGGATACAAGTTTATTGACTTATTCGCTGGTATTGGTGGTTTCCATTATGCCCTAAAATCTTATGGAGCAGAATGTGTGTTTGCCTCAGAAATTGATAAAAAAGCATCTGAAACATATTATATAAATCATCAACTAAGACCAAAAGGAGATATTACAGAAGTTAATGAACAGGATATTCCTACACACGAGATTTTGTGTGGAGGATTTCCTTGTCAAGCTTTTTCTATATCAGGAAAACAAAAAGGATTTGAAGATACAAGAGGTACTTTGTTCTTTGATATAGCTCGAATCATTGATTATCAAAAACCAAAAATACTTTTTCTTGAAAATGTTAAAAACTTTGTGAAACACGATAAAGGAAGGACTTTGGAAACCGTTCTTAAAACACTTAAAAACCTAAATTATACAGTATTTCACAAAGTCTTAAATACCAGCAATTTTGGATTACCACAAAATAGAGAAAGAGTATATATAGTCGGGTTTAACAATAATGACTTCAAGGAAATAAATTTTTCTTTTCCTAATCCTAATCTAATTTCATCATTAGAAAACATTCTAGAAATCAATCCTGAAAAAGGTAAAATTATTGAACGCAATGATATTTCTATTTATAAAGATTTCCATATATCATCTAACATGTTTGGTGAAATAGACTTACCTAACAAACCCATCCAAATTGGAAAAGTGAATAAAGGAGGACAAGGAGAAAGAATTTATCATTCTAAAGGTCATGCTATTACTTTATCTGCTTATGGTGGTGGCGTTGGTTCTAAGACAGGACTATATAAAGTGGGTGATAAGATTAGAAAATTATCTCCTAGAGAATGTGCTAGAGTACAAGGATTTCCTGACAGCTTTATTTTACCTGAAAGTATAACAGAAGCTCATAAGCAATTTGGCAATAGTGTTTCAATAAACACATTACAATTTATTATTGACGAAATATCAAAGGTAATTCAAAACAATGACAGACAATCAAGAATTAGGCTCTCAAACAGCCAAGAATGGATTCAAGAACGAGAAAGACATAGTTCAAAAATTCAACAATTGGCAAAATGATATTGAGGCTCAACATTGGTTGAGTTTAATGCAGTATAATATTGAAGAAGTAGAATACGTAAAAGCTATGGTTTTGCCAAAATCTAAAGCAGATATTCAAGTCCAAATCACAGTTAAATTAAAAGAAGCAATTGATGTTGAAAATATACAAGTTAAACTTGTAAGTAATTTAAAGGGGTTCAATCAGATAGACAAGAGATGGATTGATAAGTACATTGAAAAGTGGGAAATGCCATTGAATGTTTCTACTCTCTTAAAACAATATACAGGTGAAATCTTACCCACTATTAATAACCCAAAAGATAAAAGAAGAACTTTTGCCAATGAATTTAGTAAGCAAGACCAAACAACATTGCTTGATTGGCTAAATGATAATAAATCTTTGATTGTGAGTGATATTCTGAAAGGAAGAGGAAAGTTTTCTGCTGAATGGATGTTAGTAGCTCAAAAAGTTGAAGACTCTGCTAGATGGATTTTAAAACCTATGAATTATTGTCTAAATTTTTTCGGAAATGGAAAAGTAGAAATAAGCATTAGGAGAAATTTTAGAATAGGAAGGATTACAATGCAAAGAAAAGGTGGAGATGGTGGACGTAAAACAGCTCAGATGTTACAGTTCAAAATTAACCCTGCTTAACTATTTAATGAATAAAACTACACCCAGAGATTAGAGATTAATAACTAATCAACTCAATAGCTAAATTAAATCAAATGAAAAAAAGAGTACTTTTTATAGACAGAGATGGCACTTTAATCATAGAGCCACCCGAAGATTTTCAAGTAGATTCACTTGAAAAACTTGCCTTTTACCCCAAAGTCATCAGAAGTCTTGGTCAGATTATAAAAGACTTTGACTACGAACTAGCAATGGTTACAAACCAAGATGGGCTAGGCACACCTCAGTTTCCAGAAGAGCATTTTTGGCAAGCACACCAAAAAATGGTGCAGACACTCGAGGGAGAAGGAATTAATTTTGATGATACCTTCATTGATCGCTCTTTTGAGGAAGACAATGCTTCTACTCGCAAGCCACGCCTCGGAATGCTGGGCAAATACATCGATAATCCGCAGTATGACCTTGTCAACTCTTATGTGATAGGTGATAGAATCTCTGACATGGAGCTTGCCTATAATTTGGGAGCAAAGGGAATCTTAATGCAAGACCCAAGTCATGAGATTTATTATCCCAAACCTATGGTGGAGGAAGTTGTAGAATTGATTACTACAGATTGGGAGGAGATTTTTCAGTTTCTAAAAGTAGAAGAAGAACTCTATCAAGCACCCAATCGCTCTGCCAAGATTACACGCAAAACCAATGAAACAGATATTCTGGTAGAACTGAACCTAGATGGAGAAGGTAAATATCAGCACCATACAGGGCTAGGTTTTTTTGACCACATGCTAGACCAATTAGCCAAGCACGCCAAGCTTGACTTGCATATCAAAGTAAAAGGAGATTTGCACATAGACGAGCATCACACCATCGAAGATACTGCCATAGCGTTGGGAGAAGCTTTCCGAAAAGCACTCGGTAATAAGCGGGGCATAGAGCGATACGGACATTTCTCACTGCCTATGGATGAGACACTCGCCCAAGTAGCTCTTGACTTTTCGGGAAGACCTTGGTTTGTTTGGAAAGGGGAATTTAAGAGAGAAAAAGTAGGCGATTTTCCAACTGAAATGGTGCACCACTTTTTTAAGTCATTCTCAGACAATGCCCTCTGCAATCTTAATATTCATGTACAAGGGAGCAATGACCATCATCAGATTGAAGCTATTTTTAAAGCTTTTGCCAAGTCTATCAAAATGGCAATTAAAAAAGATGCTAATTCTAATGACTTGCCTTCTACTAAGGGAGTGTTGTAAATTTGTACTAAAGGTTATTTTTAAATTCGCTATTTTATTCCGTAGGAATAGAACGTTTATAGAAAATGAAAGAATAATCTTCTGCGACCCCTAATGGGGTCGTATTTTTGCCTTGATTGATTTTCTATAAACATAAGATGCCTCTGGCATCAGTTTGTACAATTATTAGTCTCTTAAAATAAAAATAGTACGATATATAAAAGTATTGACTTGGAATATTCTCCTAAACAACCTTTCCATCTATTTAACATTTCCATACTTTCACTTCTAATCAACAAAAATTAGATTTTTTGCCCATCCCTTCGTAATTTTAAGGAAAAATATTTCATTGATTTTTAAGCCAGATAAAATACGATGCAATCCTTCAAAAGCACTTTAAAAGTAGGCAAACAACTCTTAGACCTTTCCACTCCACGAGTGATGGGCATTCTGAATGTTACACCTGATTCATTTTTTGATGGAGGGAAATATTCAAAAGAAGAGCAAATCTTGGCACAAGTTAAAAAAATGCTTGCAGAGGGTGCAAGTTTTATTGATATAGGTGGGTATTCTTCTCGCCCTGGTGCAGTGGATATTCCTGAAAAGGAAGAAGCAAATAGAGTTATTTCTGCTATTCGATTAGTGTTAGAGCATTTTCCAGACACCCTTATTTCGGTAGATACTTTCAGAGCCAACATCGCTCAAAAAGCCGTGGAGTCAGGTGCAGTAATGATTAATGACATCAGTGGTGGAGAGGAAGACCCTAAAATGTTTGAAGTAGTAGCAGACTTAAAAGTGCCTTATATCTTGATGCACCGAAGGGGAACAACACGGACTATGACCAAACTTACAGAATACGAGCATTTGATTAAAGATATTTGTTTGTATTTTAGCAAAAAGGTACGCCAATTGCAAGTGTTAGGGCAGTATGAGATTATCTTAGATGTAGGCTTTGGTTTTGCAAAAAACACAGAGCAAAATTATCATCTCTTACATCATTTGGAGTTATTTAAGTGTTTGGGCTTACCTTTATTAGCAGGAGTATCACGTAAATCTATGATTTACAAGACTTTAGGAGTAAGTCCAGAAGAAGCACTCAATGGCACAAGCGTACTCAATGCCTTGGTTTTACAAGCAGGAGCTTCTATATTGAGAGTGCATGATGTCAAAGAAGCACTCCAAACAATTCACTTAATCAATGCCTGGAAACAGGCATTTAAAATATAAACTACAACTAATCAAAGTAAATATGCTCTTGTTCTTTCGTATTGGTTTTTTACATATTACTTGGATAGATATTGCTGATATTTTCTTAGTTTCGGTACTTATCTATGAGCTATATCAGCTTGTAAAAGGCAGTGTAGCTGTGCGTATCTTGTTTGGTGGCTTATTTATTTTGATGCTCTGGCTAGTGGTGAGTGCATTACACATGGAGCTACTCAGCACTATTTTGGGGCAGTTTATAGGAGTAGGAGTGATTGCAGCTTTTATACTATTTCAGCAAGAAATTCGTAAATTTTTGCTTGTGATTGGCAAAGCAAATTACCTAAGTAATAACTTCTTTTTATGGAATCTCTGGGGACAGAATGCTATGAAAGCCACCGTAGAAGTAGATGTATTTGTGGAAGCATCACAAGAGATGGCTGCTTCACTGACAGGAGCGTTGATGGTGTTCTCTAAAAGCACTGAGCTAAAATTTTATGCTGACTCAGGAGATGAAATTGATGCTAAAGCTTCTAAAAGACTTATCATTTCTATTTTTAATAAGTATAGCCCTCTGCACGATGGTGCAATGATTATCAATAATCTTGGTCGTCTTCAAGCTGTACGTTGCATCTTACCTGTCTCTGAAAATGACGAAATACCAGCTTCATTGGGGCTAAGACATAGGGCAGCCATTGGACTTTCTGAGATTACAGATGCAATCGTGGTGGTAGTTTCCGAAGAAACGGGTGCTATTTCTTTGGTTAGAGATGGAGAGATTTACCGAAAATTGTCTCCACAAGAACTCAAAAAGAAACTAATCTTTTATCTTACTCTCAAAGAGAAAGAAAACGAACCCAACCAAATTGATTCTCTAGAAGAAGAACAAGAAGATAATATTCCTAAGTAAGTTATGAGTGAGTAATAACCTGATAATGAGCTAAGTCAAGCTAAATTGGATAATTATTTTGATGCTATTACTAAATAAAAAAGGTTGTATGACAATTTTTGTGGTAAATAGTAAATCTAGCATCTTTAATATATCTAACTTTTTCATTATCAGGTAGATATATTTTCAAAATAACTTTAATTATTCATTCTCCACAAAAATTGTCAGATAACCATAAAAAACTTTCACTCAAAAAAAAGTGAGTCAAGAAATTTCTTGACTCACTTTTCATATTTACATTGTTTTTCTTTCTATCTATCATCTAGGACGAGTTCTGCTTGGACTCGGACTTGAAGTGCTTCTGCTAGGACTTGATGTGCTTCTATTAGGACTTACAGTTCTGTCTGGAGTCGTAGTTCTATTAGGACTTACAGTTCTGTCTGGACTCGTAGTTCTATTAGGACTTACAGTTCTGTCTGGACTCGTAGTTCTATTTGGACTCGTAGTTCTATTTGGAGTTGATCTGCTTGGATTTGTAATAGTACTTCTGCTAGGACTTGTTACTGTATTTCTATAAGGACTTGCAGTATTTGTTCTGTTAGTATTTACACTTTCAGTACGTGTTCTAGGGATATAGACTGAATTACCATTATTAGTTTCACCGTTTGTATTAGATTGAGTAGTAGTACTAGGATTAGTATATGATTGACGAGTACGGGTAGTATATTGAGATTGTGTATTATATCCATCATTAGGCTTATCACCTACCACTCCGCTTGGTCTGCCCCCTACTTCACCACCTGAGTCTGTAGTGCGAGTACGTTCTTGACGAATACGGATTCTATTTGTATTATTGGTTACGACACTACTACTTCCTGTATTGTAGCGAGGACCGTAATAGGTGTTACGAATTCCACTATCTACTGTATTACTTGGGTTTATAATAATTACTCTTGAAGGTCCGCCCCAGCCATTGTTCCAGCCATTGTTCCAACCGTTATTCCAGCCATTGTTCCAACCGTTATTCCAGCCATTGTTCCAACCGTTATTCCAGCCATTGTTCCAACTGTTATTCCAGCCATTGTTCCAACCGTTATTCCAGCCATTGTTCCAACCGTTATTCCAGCCATTGTTCCAACCGTTATTCCAGCCATTGTTCCAA
>JBBRUH010000230.1:0-8958 GCA_038248005.1 Cytophagales bacterium
CCAGAAAGCTTTATCAAAAGGCAAACTAAATTTAGAAGAAATTGCTGATCTCTTTGAAGTCAGTCTTGAGTTTGTAACGCAAGTTCAAAGTGGAGAAATAAAGTAGGCTTGATAATCAGCGAGAGATAAGTTTCACGATTTTCACTTAATCAAACCATTCAAAAGACTTTTAAACAACGTATAAATATGGGCATAGAAGAAGCAATATTACAGGAAGTAAGAGAAACCAGTCTGCAACAGGGGCTAGAACAAGGACTAGAACAAGGATTAGAACAGGGGCTAGAACAAGGATTAGAACAGGGGCTAGAACAAGGATTAGAAAAATTACAGCAATCCAAAATCAAAGGTATCCAGAAAGCTTTATCAAAAGGCAAACTAAATTTAGAAGAAATTGCTGATCTCTTTGAAGTCAGTCTTGAGTTTGTAACGCAAGTTCAAAGTGGGGAATTGCAGTAAGAATCCTTGCTGCTTCTCCATTTTTTTATCCTCACAGACAATTATCAAAACTTCCCTTGTAAAGTAACATAAAACCCTCGCCCATCGGCAGGAATGATGCCTGGGCCAGGATAAGACTCAGCTCGGCGAGTGAAATATTTTTCATTCAATAGGTTATTAATGCTTCCCTCTAAGGTCAAAAATTTCCATTGATAACTTGCCGATAAATCTATTACTTGATAGGCGAAAATTAGTCCTTCAATGGCAGAAGCAGTTCTGAGAGCATTAGAAGCATCAGAAAAATGCTCTCCAGTATGAGAAAATTGTAATGTAGTATTGAAAGACTTGTATTTCAAGGTGTTGCCTGTCTTTAAAGTAAAAGGAGGAACCATTTCTACCTTTTTATTTTTGATGCTTGTGTCATCAGTATTGATGTATTTGGCATCTATCAAAGCAGTATTGACGAAAATAGACCACTTCCAGTCTTGGTTTTTGACTTTGAAAAGTTTGAGCAGATTCACCTCTATAAAAAATTCTATCCCAATATTCCTAGCATCTGAGACATTGGTACGGTACCGAAAATCATTAAAAAGTACTGGGTCAGTTTGCAAAATCTGTCCTATTTTTCCTTGATAAGATAAGTAAAAGGCAGTCAATTCATACGTAAATACATCTTCTATATTTCCTCTGACACCCAAATCAGCCGTATAGCCTTTTTCATCTTGTATATTAGGGTCTATCCTGATGCTTTGATTGACAATACGTAAATCTGTAAAATTAATAGCTCGGTAATTCTGTGATATATTACCATATAATTCTATATTTTCATTCACTCTATAACTTGCTCCTAAACCCAAAAGCACAAAACTTCTATTGCGTTCTTGGTTTTCGTTAGTGGTATTTTCCACTACTATATTTCCTGCCCCGTCCGTAGTGTATTGTTTATAATATCCTTCGCTCAGGGTCTTAATATTTTCAAAGCGAATGCCAGGCGTAAGGCTAAATTTAGAATTGACTTGAAGGATGTTTTCTGCAAATAGCGCAAAATTTGTATTAGGAAATCTATAGTCGGAGTTTTCTAAATTATCAGGATTTAAGTAATTAAAATTGGCATCTGAGCCGTCTGTTCCATCACCTTGTCGAGCAGTAGTAGTGCCTCTGTAAATCCTAGAGCCTACTAAAAAAGTGTGATTTTGCTTACCGATTTTGTATCTGTGCAGAAGCCTAATTTCATTGCCAAAGTTTTCAAAATTACCATCTATTAAAGTACGATTATTTCCAAAATCAATTACATTGATGCGTTCTAGGTTTCCCACAGACTGACGGCGAGCAAATAAGCCAAAGTTTCGGACATTTAATTGAGTTTGGTCAGTAAATTTATAGGTAAAGTTAAGTGCCAACAGATTCCAATCTATTCTAAACCAATTTCTATCTCTGATAGATTGTCTTGGATTATCTTGAAATAATCTATCGGTCAATCCTCCAGCTTGATGTGCTAGATAACTCATTTTGGTAACGTCTAGATTCACCGAAAATTTATCACTAAAATCATAGGTCAAAGAAGCAAAGGCATTATGATAGTCAAAATCGGAGTTAGGTCTGTAGCCATTTCCCTTTCGGTATTGGTAATACGCATAGTAGTTAAGTTTGCCTACCTGTCCAGCCAAGCTATTGAATGTCCCCAAAAATCCCCAACTGCCTACTGACTGTCGAGTGGTAAACTCTATTTTTCTATCCTTTGGCCCTTTCTTAAATTGAAAATTAATCATTCCCCCAAACTGAGTTCCATATTGAAGCGAAGCTGCCCCACGAACAATCTCTATGCGTTCTAAGGCTTCGGCAGGAGGGGTATAATAGGCTTCGGGATAGCCCAAAGCATCCGCAGAAATGTCATAGCCATTTTGGCGAGTATTAAAGTTAGAGGTGCGGTCAGGGCTTAATCCTCGTCCACCGATTCCCAATTGCAAGCCTACTTGGTCACTTTCCCAGATATTTAGTCCTGTGATTCGGGCATAAACTTGTCTAGGATTGTTGGTCGCTAAGTTGGCGTTGATATCTTGTAAAATAATTACTTCTGTTTTTTTACCCTCATAAATCCCAAAGTTTTCGACTGAGTTGAGGCGTGTAATTCCGAAGGTTTTTTCTCTTTCAGCCCGAATAGTTACGGTCTCCAATTCACTTCCAAAATCCTCTAAAAATAAATTGATACTCTGTTTAGAGTTATTTAAAGTGATTTTTTTTTCTAAGGTTTTCTTGTTGTAGCTAAAAGCAATGAGGGTGTAAGTGCCAAAAGGAATATTTTTCAGAGTAAAATTGCCTTGACTATCTGTTTGTGTCTGGTATTTGGTGTCTTTCAAAGCGACATAGCCTAATCCAATGTTTTTATCCTCTATGCTTTGTACTTTGCCCGTGAGTGTGCAAGTTTGCTCCTGTGCAAAAGCCATCAAAGGCATTCCCAAAAACATCAAAAAACAAACTATTTGGATAACTGTAGAGGTGCAAGCAAAGGTATTTCCACTAGATTTTACTCGTTCAAGCATCTTCATTTGAAGGGTATTCGGCAACATAAAAACATGGTAATAAGCTCTAATTTGTTGTGTCTTAATCATCATATCTTAGAATCCATTTTTTGGGTGCAAAAGTATCTTTTTCTTTCATCAGATTTACTCGAGGTTCTATGAGTAACTTGCTAGGTCTTCCATTTAGGGTTACATAAACTTCGGCTCGCACTTCGGGCTGATGAACTTCTTGTTTTTCGTAATGGTTTCCTAAAAAATGTGCAAACTGTAAAATCATATCAGGTTGCATTGCCATTTGTTTTTCTTGGTGTAGATTTAAAAATTCAAGATTATCTACCACACCTTCTCTGCCTGTTTTGGTATCTTTTACATAAAAAGTAGCCGTTCCTGCTTTTTCCATGAGCATGACCCGCCAAGCGTATCTATAGCCCTCTTCCGTCCAAAATAAATTACCTTCATAGAATACATATCGCCAAGGAAACAGAACTTGGAAAGTGAAAAAGAGAATCAAGAATAGCTTTCTAGAAAACTCTAGCCCAGCCCACCTCTGAGGTGAGGGAGCAATAACTCCTAAGGGGCTGTAGGGGATAGTTGGAATCAAAAATATCGTAGTTACTCCAATCATTACTAGAGGAAAAATACCAATTTGAAAGAGTAAGGCAGTCAAGGTATGAAAGACAATTACTGTAAAATAAGCAAACCATTTGGTAGGTCGCCAAGATAAGAAAAATATAATCGTACAATCATACAACATCCCAAACCAAGAAAATAAATAAGGGGTAATTTGCCAAGTAAATAGTTCACCAATCAAGGGCATTTTATCGTGAGCAGGAAGCCATATTTTGAGTGGTAAAGCCAGAACAAGCCAATCATAATTGATTTTAGCCAATCCTGCATACAGATACACAATTGCAATTTGAAGCTTAAGTGCTAGAATAACCCAGTTAGGGATGTATCTCACCCCAGCCCTCTCCTCAGGAGAGGGAGTAATAATTCCCCCTTCGGGGGTTAGGGGGCTGTTAGTTGGGCTAGGAATAATACACAAAAGCAGACAAACAAGACTCACAAAATAGTAGTGATTGAGGTAGTAAGTCAAATCGATAAGTTCTGTATAAGTAAAGCTAAGAAATAACAAAATGGCAGTGATTCTATACAAAATTCCCTTGGCAAACATGATACCCAAGGCAGAGAGAATCATCAGATAATGAACGGCATATAACCCAAAAACAGGTAAAGGCTTTACCCAAGCAAATCCCCAATATTTAAAATGAAATAAAGGCTGGACATAGTGATCTTCTATCCAACCCAAAGCCATAAAACGAACAGCCCCAAAAATCATCAATGCTCCAAAGATGAGTTTGAAGATGGTGAGTGGAGTATCTCGTACAGGTTTTTGCAAGAAATGCTTAAGCAAATCTTTATTTTTATTGTGTTTGAGCAGGATTTGTTGCATAAAGAAGTTCGCTTTTCAGCGAAAAAGTAGCTGTAAATTCATTTCTTTTAAAAAAGCTATTAATCTACACTTAAAAGTGTAACTACGGCTTAATCACCATCGCCACTGCTAAAAGTAATCGCAATTCCTAAGAGTGAAGACATATCACTTTTGAAGTATCGAGTGTGCCTTTGTAGCTCTGTATGCAGATAATCTAAGGCATCAGAGTTAGTGCTAATTTGTGCTGAAAAGCGAGGTGAATCAGGAAGAATATTGATAGCCTGTTTAATGACTGCAAGTTGGTCTTCTGTGGAGCTAATCAAAGCACTTCCCCCTTCTACATTTTCTAGGTATTCTTTAAAGCCAATTCCATCGTTGCCATTTTTGGACTTACCAAGCCATATATTTTCAATCGCAATAAGATGATTTTCAAGCATCTGAAGAGATTTCCCTGAATAATAAGCCTCCACTAGCTGAGGTTCGGTTTGGGTTTGCCCTGGTCTTTTGCCTAAGGGTAAACCTACTTTGAAGTTTTTGATAGACTCGTAACTACGCACAAATTCATTGTATAATTGAGAAGTACTGCTACCTACATCTGTGCCGTCATTGTTGATAAATTCATTAGAATAAGTGCTGTTCCAAGCAGTTAGGACTTCATCTACTCTTGTTTTAATATTATTGGTGGCATTGGTTAAAAAATCTTTTCTGTTTTGGTTGCTAAAATCAGTGATAATTCTGGCATTGTCATCATCCAAATCAAAGATAAGATACTCTATTGCTAAGAAGCCACGAACATCTCGGTTAAAGTCATTGAAGTTTGCATTGTTGTTGGTAATGGCACTTTCTATTTTGGTAGTAGAAACAGGGAAAATAGCTATTTCTTCGCTCAAACCCTTTTTAATGCCTTGCTCACCCGCAGGACCAAAATTATAGGCACTGGCAAATTGAAAAGAAGTATAGGCATTTTGCCAAGCGACTTGCAGGGCAGTAAGGTTATCACTATTTGCATTTTGAGCGAAATTACCTGAGGCTGTTTTGAGTGCATTTACTTGAGTCTGTAAATCTTCAAAAGCAGGTTGGATGAGATTTTGAGCAAAGTTTTCTAGCATTGCCTTTCGGTCAAAATCATCACTTGGGTTTCCTGAATCGCTATTACAGGCCAAAATCAACACAAGGCTGGTAGAAAATAATAATAAATGAATTAGTAACTTTTTCATGAGAATTTTATTTTTTTAGAAGTTGTTTGTAAGGACTCGGGCAACGGTATGGTAGTATTTATTTTGCGTAATACCGTTCAAGCGAAGACGCTTGAACGAGGTAAATAACTGGTACAAACGTCTTCGCTTGCACCTCTCAAATAGAATCGTAATAATATCTAATGACTTTAATTTATGCAAAATTAATAAAATTTATTAAATAGATTTAGTCTAAATAAACTTTAATTTTATTTAAACTCCACCTACTTGAACTCTGATAATATCTTGGGGTGATACCCCAAGCTGTGATGTTCAAGCCTTTCAGGCTATTTTCAATAGGGTTTAAAATCATATTAAGTGATGAGTTATTTTAGTAAGATTCCGATAATCAATTTTTATAATAAGACCAAAGTGCGAACTAATTTTGAACATCTACTTAATTATTAATCTTTCGCTGTAAACCAGAGGAGAGGAGCTTTGACAATGAGTAATCTAGCTCTTTTTCCTTGTAAGGCATAGTCAGGATACGGGCAACTCAATCCACGAATTTATTCGTGGGGACAACCTATCTATTCTGGACACTTACCCAGTTATTTTTGAAATCTTCAACCTCTTGGGTGCTAAATCCATAAATAGCTTTGAGTTTGTTAATTACCTGAGTGAGTTTAGGCAGCTCATTGACGGCATCAGTTACAAACTTATAAGAAGTAGGAGTAGCATTTTGAGGTGCATTGAACAGTGTCAAGATTTCATCAATCTCTGTATCTGTGATTTTTTTATGGTCTTGTGAGATAGTTCTCCAGCCGTGTGTAAAGCCTACACATTCGCCATATGCGTGCAAGGCAGCCGCTTTTTGGTTATCAGTAAGATTGGTTTCACTTAAGGTAGAAGTAACTGTATGGCAGTAGTTAATCACCGTGGCAAAGTTTACTTTTTCCCAAAGGAGTTTAATCTCAGCGATCGCTTCATCACGTTCTTGATTGTATTCAGTACCTGCTTTGAGGGCGGCTTGTAGCTTGATAAATTGAGCTTTGATTTGAGAATAAAATCCATTTCCATCATTTTTATCACGTCTTGCGGCATAGTTTGCCATTGCCTTATCTCTTATATTAACTGCTATGTTGCCAGAACCTGAATTAGGAAAACTAGGCGTAGCACCGAAAATAGCTAGTAATTGGTCGGCAGTAGCTTCGGTCATACTTTCAGAAATTAAAGAAATGGCATGGTTATAATGAGTAGCACCGAATTGTCCTTTTTCTATGAGTTGCTCATACTCCAAGCCATTTTCGTCAAAGAGATAGGCACTTGATTCTGAGCCATATACGCCACCTTCTCCAGTAGGAGTACCAGGAGTATAAGTTCCTTCGCTTGCTTTGGCGAGTTCATCAAACCATCCATTTGTGCCTTGTAGTTTGCCTTTATAGTAAGTAGTAGCTTCCGCTTCTAAGCTAGGATTACTAGCAGTAAATAAATTATCTAAGGCAGTTTTAGTTACACTTGTGCCAGCACGCCCTCGTTTGGCTTCGTCAGTCAATGCAATAAGTTGATTGACAAGGGCAATCTGTATCGTAGCATTGCTTGTATAGTTAGTTACCTCATAATTTGCTGGAATGGCTAAATTAGGGCGTTCATCATTTTCATTGCAAGCACTGAAAAAGAAGATGAATAATAAACAGTATCCGAAAATTGTTATTTTACCTATCATTTGAGTATTTTGTTTAGAATGAATATAAATAATGACACAAATGTAGGATAGAATTTTTAAATATCAAAGCTTATTTAGAATAAATAAAAATAATATTTAGATATGAATCAAAGAAATTTTGTCTGAACTATGATTTTCAGGGTTTTTTGATGGACTGTTATTTGCCACTGAAATATGACACTGTTATTTGTTATTTGCCACTGAATAAGTTAATTTGAGGTTAAAAGCAGACTCACCTTAAACAAGGACTAAAAATTACAGTAAACTTATCACAACAACACAAAACAAACCATATTACACTATGATACAAAAACTACTTATCTTAATTCTGATTCTATTCTCTGAACAGGCTTTTGCACAGCTTACAGCAAGTGATTCGGCGATTGTACAGCCTTTTCATTTTAGTATTATTGAAGCTGTTCAAGGTAATTCATATCAAGCAGTAGATATTTTGCTTAAAAAAGCAGGAGCAAGAGCTGACAAAGAAGATGGGGCTTCTGAAATCCCATTAGTGCTTTCTATCCAAAATCAGAATTATAATATCAGTAAACTTCTTTTAGAAAATAACGCCTCTCCCCATAGAAAAGACTATTATGATAACAGACCCTTATTTTATGCCATTGCCAATTCTAAACTAGATTTGTGTAGATTATTGCTTGAAAAAGGAGCAAATCCCAACTTAATGAATGGCAAGAACAGCAATAGGATTTTGGCAATAGAGCAAGCTGCAGCCCTAAATAATCGTGAGATTGTAGATTTATTACTTGATTATGATGCCAACCCTAATACCTTTTACAAAGATGCACCTCTCATACTTGCCGTCCAGAAAGAAAATAAAAATCTAATAGAAAGGCTTATTCGTGCCAATGCTAGTATCAACTATATTGATAATCAAGAAAAAACTCCCTTGATATATGCTGTAGAAGAAGGCAATACTGAGATTATTAAATTATTGATAGAGAAGGGGGCAAATATTGATTATAAAGGCTCAGACCAGAAAGAACACAAGCCTGTCTTGTTTTATTTTATAGAAAAAAAAGAGGTGGCGAATGTGAAGTACTTATTGGATAAAAATGCCAATGTCAATATCACATTTCAAAATATGAGTACAGTCCAACAAGCTATGAATAGCCAAAGTATAGAAATCGCAAAATTACTCATAGAAAAAGGAGCGACAGACATCAATGCCCTAGATAAAGAGGGTAATAATTTACTTCATTTTGCTGAAGATGTTGTTTCTGCACAGCCTTTATTATACAAAGGAATCAACACGAATCAAGTAAATAATACAGGCAATACGCCCCTTTTGCTCGCTATCGAAGATAAGAAAAATGACTTGGCTAGATTACTATTACGCTCAAGAGCAGACCCAAATCTGGGCAGTCCTCTTAAAATAGCCATTGACAAAGGAGATTATGAAATGTCGCTTTTATTGGTGGAGTTTAAGGCAGATGTTAATCAAGACAACCTGCTGTCCTCGACTGTACAGAACAATCAACTTGATTTGACAAAACTACTCTTGGAGGCAGGTGCAGATGTCAATCAGAATAATCCACTTAGCACTGCGGTACAAAATAATCAACTTGAGATGAGTAGGTTATTGATAGAAGCGGGTGCAGATGTCAATCAAGGGAATTTAGTTAGTACAGTTGTCAAAAAAAATAATCTTGA
>JBBRUH010000231.1:0-8951 GCA_038248005.1 Cytophagales bacterium
CGTTTTTCAATCCATACATCACTGTATCCTTTCTTTTGGTAATAGGCTTTTTTCTTCTCTAAGAAATCTTCACTTTTTGTCAAGACTTCTTCTAAAATTTTGATTTCTTTTTTAGCTTGGTCAAAAGCGATTACTAAGCCTAACTTAAAGTTTACAACATTTTCTGTATTACGGCTTAACGTTACTACAAAATTACACTGAATCTCATTCAAATAACAGAATATTTCTTTTCTTCCTCCTTTGATATTTTCTTTAGGTTGTTCCGTTTCAAACAGAACAACCCCTAGTTTTTCTAGTTGTGTTTGATATTTTCGTACAGTTTCAAGGAAGTTATGATGCTTGATATTCAAGCCTTCGGCTACCAATCGGCTATCCACTACTTGTATGCCATCTTTGATTTCAACAGTAATAAGATTTTCCATTTGTTCAAAAATTTAGAGTTGATAAGATGATAAATGAACTACTCTCAAATATACGCTAATTTTTTGATAAATCATTCATAAAAAATGAGCAGTTTGTTTTGAGTTCATATCTTCACCAAATACGCTAAAAGACCTACTCGAAGCCTAAAAGCCCTTCATTTGAATCAAATGAAAGGCTTTTTTTTATGGATAAATGATTTTGAACAGACTTTTTTTAAAAGAATCTTTTGTAACTTCGTATCACGATTTTTCATTAAAATTGAAATACAAGCTAAAAACTGATTTTAACCCTCAACATAAATGACTGAAAAGACTGATTTACAATCCATTATACCTCCCATAGCTAGAAAAGAACCCAAAGAACTCGAGAAACACGGACATATCCGTATAGATGACTACTACTGGCTCAATGACCGTGAAAACCACGAAGTGATTTCATACCTCACTGCAGAGAATACTTACACTGAAGAGATGATGAAGCCTACAGAGGCACTTCAAGCAAAGCTATTTGAAGAAATCAAAGGGAGAGTCAAACAGAATGATATGTCTGTACCCTACAACTTACGTGGATATTCTTATTATACTCGTTTTGAAGAGGGGCAAGAATATCCTGTCTATTGTCGTAAAAAACTAAGCAAAGATGCACAAGATGTGCTAATACCCACAGGCGAAGAAGCCATCATCATGGATGTCAACCTTATGGCAGAGGGGCATAATTTCTATTCGTTGGGCGGTATCTCTATCAATGATAATAATATCTTGGCAGCTTATTTTGTAGATACCGTAGGTAGAAGGCAATATACTTTGCATTTTAAAAACCTCGAAACAGGAGAAATTTCAGAAGATATCATCCCTGATGTAGCAGGTTTTGCTTGGGCAGGAGATAATAAAACCCTGTTTTATGGCAAAAAAGATACTCAAACACTGCGTCCTTATCAAGTATATAGACATACATTAGGTACTGATTATCAAAAAGATACCCTCGTCTATGAAGAAAAAGATGAGACTTTTAATGCCTCTGTCTATCGCAGCAAATCACGTGAGTATATCATCATTGGGACTTTTAGCACGCTCTCATCGGAGTATTATTTTGCAGAAGCTGGAAACCCAATGGCTGAGTTTAAATTATTCCAAGCTCGTGAAGACGAACATGAGTATTTTATAGACCATTATGCAGATAAATTTTATGTGCGTACTAACTGGGATGCAAAGAATTTCCGTTTGATGCAGACTTCTATTGAGCAAACAGAGAAAGAAAATTGGCAAGAAATCATCGCCCATCGTTCGGATGTTTTACTAGAAGGCATAGATATTTTTAAAAATTATTTGGTGCTGAGTGAGCGAGTTCAAGGACTTACTGCCCTCCGTATTCGCCCTTGGAATGGAGACAAAGAACATTATCTTAATTTTGGTGAGCCTACTTACACGGCTTATACTTCTAGCAATCCTGAGTTTGATACTCCTATTTTGCGTTATGGCTATACTTCTATGACTACGCCTAATTCGGTGTATGATTATGATATGCACACTCAAGAAAAGACCTTACTCAAGCAACAAGAAGTAGTGGGCGGCTATAATTCAGAAGATTACCAAGCCGAAAGACTTTTTGCTACTGCTCAAGATGGCACCAAAATACCGATGTCTGTGGTCTATAAAAAAGGTCTAACGAAAGAAGGCAAAAATCCACTTCTGCTTTATGGATATGGTTCTTATGGAAATTCATTAGATGCTTATTTTAGCACTGTAAGGCTGAGTTTGTTAGATAGAGGTTTTGTATTTGTGATTGCACACATCAGAGGTGGGGAAGAAATGGGGCGAGAATGGTACGAAAACGGTAAAATGTTTCAAAAGAAAAATACCTTTACTGATTTTATTGCTTGTGCCGAGTACCTCATCACAGAGAAATTTACAAGCCCTGAGTATCTATTCGCAGAAGGTGGAAGTGCAGGAGGATTACTAATGGGAGCGATTATGAATATGCGTCCTGAGCTTTTCAAAGGCATTATTTCGCAAGTTCCTTTTGTAGATGTAGTTACGACTATGCTAGACGAGAGCATTCCACTCACCACAGGAGAATATGACGAATGGGGAAACCCTAACAACAAAGATTCTTATGAATATATGCTTTCTTATTCTCCTTATGACCAAGTAGAAGCCAAAGCCTATCCTCACATGCTTGTTACCACAGGTTTACACGACTCTCAGGTTCAATATTGGGAACCTGCCAAATGGATAGCCAAGCTAAGAGATATGAAAACAGATGATAACAGACTTTTGCTCAAAACAGATATGGAAGCAGGACACGGAGGCAAAACAGGGCGATTCAAACAGTTCTATGATATTGCTTTTGAATATGCTTTCTTCCTTCATTTATTAGGAATCAATGAATAATTATTTTCTTACTCTCTTGACTTATGCGAGCGTCTTCGCTTGCAATTTATTATAGAAGCCATAGGTTTAGCTTCTTTGGCACATGGATAAAACAGATTTAGCGGATTTATACGGATTTTTATTTGTTAAATCTGTGTGCTAAAAAAATATCATGTACTCAGTAAATTTTTCTAAAAGCCAATGTGATTCATAAAGAAATCGGTTGTGTAACAATTTTTGTGGTAAACAATAAAACTAGTGTCCTTAATACATTTAACTTTCTTATTATCAGGTAGATACATCTTTATAATAACCTTTATTATTCAAACTCCACAAAAATTGTCAGATAACCAAGAAATCATATTCATCAAAAAATCCTAAAAATCTTAATCTAAGACAAAAAATCATAAAATAATGGCAGAATCAATCTACATACCCCAAACCCAAGACCGTACAGAGGTCTATGAAGCACTCATTCCACAAGTAAAAGCACTCATAGAAAATGAGTCTGATTTAGTGGCTAATTTAGCAAATATTACTGCCGTACTCAAAGAAGCCTTCGGATTTTTTTGGGTAGGCTTTTATTTGGTCAAAGAAGACCAACTTGTACTTGGACCATTTCAAGGGCCTTTGGCTTGCACTCGCATTGCTTTTGGTAAAGGCGTTTGTGGGGCAGTTTATACCCAAAAGCAAACCATCTTAGTGCCTGATGTAGAGGCTTTTCCTGGACACATTGCATGCAGTTCGGCTTCTCAGTCAGAGATAGTTGTGCCTGTTTTTGATGCTCAAGGTGAAGTAGTAATGGTCTTAGATGTGGACAGCGACCAATTAAATGACTTCTCAGAAGCTGACCAAAAAGGCTTAGAAAAACTAATGGAAGTTTTATCTAATACGTTCTGAGTAAAGCGACTATTTAAACAAATCCCTTAAAAATCAAGTTTTTTGTTAAATTTGTATTATAAGTTATCAGGAAAAATTAATCTATAAAAATATGCCTACTATCCTACAAACCCACCTTACCATTATCAGGGATTTATACACCGAAGAACATGAGCTTTTTCGTGATTCTCTGACTGATTTTGTCAATAAAGAAATTGTTCCTTACCATGCCCAATGGGAAAAAGATAAAATGGTCTCTCGTGAATCTTGGCTTAAATTAGGCGAAGCAGGATTTTTGGGGCTACAAGTACCCGAAGAATACGGTGGTTTAGGCATTACTGATTTTAGATACAATGCTATGTTTACCGAAGTCATAGGACACTCAGGCTGTGGTGGCCCTGCGGTTGGCTATCCTTTGCACTCTGATATTGTGTTGCCTTATGTATTGCATTATGGCTCAGAAGTTACCAAACTAAAATGGCTTCCTAAGATGGTTTCAGGTGAAGCAATTAGTGCTATTGCGATGACCGAACCTGGTGCAGGAAGTGATTTGCAAGGCATGCGTACAACTGCCGTAGATAAAGGAGATTATTACCTTGTCAATGGGTCTAAAACTTTTATTACCAATGGCTACTTGGCAGATATAGTAGTAGTAGCTGTCAAAACCAACCCACAAGAGGGAGCAAGAGGCATTAGCTTGCTATTGATAGAGGCGGGTATGAAAGGATTTAGCAAAGGAAAACCCTTTGAAAAAGTAGGCTTACACGCCCAAGATACTTGCGAATTATTCTTTGACAACGTAGAAGTACCTAAGGAAAATCTATTGGGGGCAGAAGGTAAGGGCTTTGGCTATCTTATGACCGAACTCGCCCAAGAGCGTCTAGTAGTAGCTCAATCTGCTATTTCACTGGCAGAGGCTTATTTCGCCGCTACTGTTGATTACGTAAAAGAACGCCTAGCCTTCGGCAAAAGAATTGCAGACTTTCAGAATACTAAATATAAACTAGCAGAATTGGCCACAGATATAGCTATGAGCCGTACTTTTATGGATCACTGCATCAAGCTACACAATGAAGGCAAATGCGATGGAGCTACAGCTTCTATGGCAAAATATCGCCTTACAGATATTCAGTGTAAAGTAGCAGATGAATGTGTGCAGTTGCACGGAGGCTATGGCTACATGTGGGATTATCTCGTGGCAAGAGGCTATGCAGATGCTCGTGTACAACGCATTTATGCTGGCACAAATGAGATTATGAAAGAACTGATTTCAAGGAAAGTATTGGCTTAATAAGAGATGAGTTATGAGTTGTCTGTGCCTAACATAGGTTGATGCTAAATCAGACAATTATTTTGATACACAAAGAGATGAAGGAGTTAACTTTCCTTCATCTTTTTTATTGCTACTTATATAAGAAAATCAAGGCTGACCGTTGGTCAGACTTAATGAGTTATTCTATTAAAATACTGATTATCAGTTTTTTATATAAACATCAAAATGCAAACCAATTTTGACCATCTACTTAGGATATAATTATCTGATAGTAAGCATCTTACCAAAACTAAATTATTACTTTATTTCTTTTACACCTCAAAGCAAAACTAGCTTCTCAAAGGAAGACCTAATTTTTGGCGAGTTTCTTCTATGCTGGAGATTTCTGCACCTAGCATCTTGGCGAGTGTTACGCCTGCTTCAACACATTCTCCATTAGACTTTGCCATTTCTCCATTGGGTAGATAAAAATTATCTTCCAAACCTACTCTAAAGCTTCCACCCATGGTTACGGCTACTGCGGCTAATTGCCATTGTTTGCGGCTGATGCCTATCACTTGCCAGTGTTTGCCCTGAGGAATTTGCTTTATTTGATGAATGAGATTTTCAGTAGTGGCAGGGATTCCACCCAAAACGCCCATAACTAAGCTATAAACGGCATTATCAGGCACTAAACCCATATCTATCAGAGGCTCTGCATTGCGGATATGCCCAGTATCAAAGCACTCCATCTCAGGAGTAGTGCCTGCTTCGGTCATTTTCTGCACAAAAAACTGCATATCATCAAAAGGATTGGCAAAGACGGCATTGAAATAAAATTTTTTGGCAGAGGAAGAATAAATGGCATAATTCATACTTCCCATATTAAAAGCAGCCATATCAGGCTTAAGGGCTGTGATGTGTTTTATGCGTTCTTCTTTAGGAACTCCTACTCCGCCTGTAGAATAATTGATGATGATATTGGGACAGCGTTTGCGTACTTCTGCATGGATTTGCTCAAATACTTCTAATCTCCAGCTCGGAGTGCCGTCATCTTCTCTTGCATGGATATGCACAATACTTGCTCCAGCATCTTCGGCTCTTTTGGCTTCTTCGCCTAGTTCTTGGGGGGTATAAGGGATGTGAGGACATTGTTGTCTTGTGGTAGCTGCTCCTGTGAGTGCACAAGAGAGAATTAATTTGTTGTTTTTTGACATATATTTATTTTTTATAATTTGAAATTGCCTCTTTATATGATGAATGAATTAAAGGTTGTTAGGATATTCTTGTTTTGTAAAATACCGTTCAAGCGAAGACGCTTAAACGAGACAAATACTAGTGCAAGCGTCTTCGCTTGCACCTCAACAAGCCATTCATAATTAGTAATTAAAACACTCATTATCAGAATATTATTTACTAATTTATCCTTTCACTTCCTCACCTTCTACTTTTAGCAGTAAAAATCCAGCCTCTACACTTTGCCCTGCATTGACGTAGATTTCCGTAACTACGCCTTTTTCATAAGCCGAAAGTACATTTTCCATTTTCATAGAAGAAAGTACGATGAGGCTATCTCCTTCTTTGACTTTTTGCCCTACTTCTACCAATACTTTCATTACTTGAGAAGGCATCGGGGCTTCAAAACCACCTGCTACTTTTTCGATTTCTTTTTCAGGAAAGCGTTCTTTAAGGAGAAGTTGTATCGTTCCTAGATATTCATTTTGGAGATAATAATGGTTTTCTTTCTGTGCAAGGTAATAGGCAAAGCGTTGCTCATCCAACTCAAAAACAATCAATTTAGGCTTTACCTCCAACAGACGAACTGTGGAGATTTGTTCATTAAGGATAAACTCAAATAGCTGATTTTTGAGGTGTTTATATTGAATTAAAATCTCTTCTTCTCCCAAAAGATAGCTCTCTTGTTGATGTTGGTAAAAGCTATTACGCCAGCCTGAAGGTACGCTTTTCATGAGTGTTCTCTGGTTTTGACGCTCTTGCCACTGAAATAAAGTGCAAGCCACCGCAGCAGTTATTTTGCTTTCCTTAGTGTGTTTTGCTTGTTCAAAATCAAATGAATCTTTTAGAAAATGAGTATTGTATTGCCCTTGTCTAAAAGGCTGATTTTCAAATAGTTTGATTAAGAAATTTTGATTGGTCGTTAGCCCTAGACAGATTAAGTTACGCAAGACATAGTACATTTTGCGGTGTGCTTCGCTTCGGCTTTTATCCCAGACGATGAGCTTTGCAATCATAGGGTCATAATAAATAGAAATCTCTGAGCCACTTTCTACGGCTGTTTCCACTCTCAGTCCTTCTACTGTGGGTATTTCCCAATGTAAAATCTGACCCGTAGCAGGCATAAAGTTATTTTCGGCATCTTCTGCATAAAGACGACATTCTATGGCATAGCCTTTTGATTGTATTTCTTCTTGTGAGAAAGGAAAAACTTGCCCTTCTGCCATTTCTATTTGTAGCTGCACAAGGTCTAAGCCCGTGATTTCTTCAGTAACGGGATGCTCTACTTGTAAGCGAGTATTGACCTCCAAAAAATAAAATTCTTGAGCTTTATCATCTAACATAAATTCTACTGTGCCTGCATTGTCATACTGCAAAGCTTTGGCTGCTTTGAGGGCGGCTTCACCCATTTTTTGGCGAAGGACATCACTCAGTACTGGCGAAGGACTTTCTTCTATGATTTTTTGATAGCGTCGCTGTATCGTGCATTCTCGCTCTAAGATGTGGACAGCATTGCCGTGCTTATCTCCAAAAATCTGAAATTCTATGTGTCTGCCAGAAGCGATGTATTTCTCAATAATCAGTTCACTATCTCCAAAAGCATTTTCTGCTTCTCTTTTGGCGGCTTCTATGGCATTTGCGAGTTCTTTTTCTTGGTTAACAATCCGCATTCCCTTGCCTCCACCTCCTGCGGCAGCTTTGAGAAGCAAAGGAAAACCTATTTTGTTAGCTTCTTTGATAAGCGTTTCTTTGCTTTGGTCTGTTCCCTGATAGCCAAGAATGATAGGCACTTGATGAGCTTGCATGAGTGCTTTGGCATTGGATTTAGAACCCATCTCAGCAATGGCTTTGGGGTTTGGCCCTATAAATATTATGCCAGCGTCCAAGCATTTTTGGGCAAAAGAGGCATTCTCAGACAAAAAACCATACCCTGGATGGATAGCTTCTATTTGGTGTTTTCGACAGATTTCTATGAGTTTATCTTGATTGAGATAAGATTGACTAGGGTTGCTTTCCCCTATGAATAAGGCTGTATCAGCTTCTCTTGCAAAGGGTGCGTTTCTATCTGCCTCCGAAAAAACGGCAATACTTCTAATACCCATCTTATGGCAAGTGCGAATAATTCGTGAGGCGATTTCTCCACGATTAGCGATAAGGATACTTTTGATGGTTTGATGAGGATGATTTTTGGAAGTCTGATTGCTTTGGCTCATATCTTATGAAAGATTCTTTTATTTTTTAGCATTTTCTATTAAAATCAAAAATACTCTTTAGGTTTTTTAAATCATAAAAATTTTTTAAAATATCCCAAATTTATATCTGATATAAATTTGATGTTATCAATAGACTATTTTCTATTGTGAAGACTGCTGATAATTAATAATAAAATATTCCGTCACTCTGGAAGAGTCTGTTGGTAGGTACTTAGCATCAAAGATATTGTTATTGTCTGATTTTGGTGAGACACCAAGGATTTACGAAGGTGAGACACCTTACGTGGAGTTTGATAAGATACTTTCCAAGTTTGGCAGACTTGGAAAGTATTCTAAAACTTCTATTTATTTATAGAATAGGGTTGTATGACAACTTTTGTGGTAAATAGTAAATCTAGCATCTTTAATATATCTAACTTTTTCATTATTAGGTAGATATATTTTCAAAATAACTTTAATTATTCATTCTCCACAAAAATTGTCAGATAACCAATAAGAATTGCTGTATTGGCACACTATTTTTTATTAGCATCTAAAAATACCTACTAAGTCTTCATTTAAGGCTATATTTTGACATTC
>JBBRUH010000232.1:0-8946 GCA_038248005.1 Cytophagales bacterium
AGTGAAGACACAAACCACGGAAAAAGTGAAGATACAAACCACGGAATAAGTGAAGAGCTATTAATAAGAGTGGTTTGTGAAGAAACAAACCATGGAAAAAGTGAAGACACAAACCACGGAAAAAGTGAAGACACAAACCACGGAAAAGTACTTTACTTCAGCTAGATTTTATATAACTTTGGAAAACAGATAAGACGGAAAATTGATAGCTTAATATTTCAATATCTATCTAATTTGAGTTAAGTTGATGGTCAAAATTAGTTTGCACTTTAATCTTGTCATAAAGAACTGATTATCAAAATCTTACTAAAATAACTCATCACTCATTATTTATAACTCATCACTTAATATAAATAATTTAATTTTGGTAAAAACTTCGGATGCAGTTCTTAAAGAACTCAAAGCAGGTAAATATGAACCTGTCTATTTTTTGCATGGGGAAGAAGCTTATCATATAGATACCATTACAGACTATATCGAGCAACATGCCCTCACTCCTGCCGAAAGAGGCTTTAATCAAGTAATGCTTTACGGCAGGGAGACGGATATGCACACGATTCTAAACCAAGCTCGCCGTTTCCCTATGATGGCAAGCAGACAGGTGGTCATCGTCAAAGAATTACAGCAAATGCCCGACTGGACTCGTGGAGAAGCACAAGAACTCCTCAGACATTATCTCGAAAAACCACAACAGACCACCGTATTGGTCTTAAATTACAAATACAAATCCATAGCCAAAAACACCAAAGTCTATAAGGCTTTGGATAAGCATGGAATAGTAATAGAATCAAAAAAACTCTATGATAATCAGGTAGGGGGATGGGTATTAAGCTACCTCAAAGAACGAAATTTTAATATAGAACCTGCTGCGTTGGCTCTTTTGGTAGAGGCTATAGGAGCTGATTTGAGTAAACTCCACCAAGAACTTGACAAACTCCTCCTCAATCAAAATCCTTCACAGGCTATCACAGCAGCCGTCATTGAGAAAAATGTAGGTATTAGTCGTGATTTTAATGTATTTGAATTTCAGAAAGCAATCGCCGAGAAAAATGCTCTCAAGATAGAACAAATTATACGCTATTGGGCTGCGAATCCTAAAAAACAGCCTCTCATTCCTACCATTGCTTTATTGTATAATTTCTTTGCTAAAACACTGATTGCTTATCACCAAAAAGACCGCTCAGACCAAGCATTGAGCAGTGCTTTAAAAGTTAATCCATTTTTTTTGAAAGATTATAAACTGATGATGCAAAACTACTCACTTGCCAAAATGCTTAAAGCCATTGAATTTTTACGGCATGCTGATTTACAATCTAAGGGAATCGCACCTGGAGGCACCTCAGAAGCAGATATTCTTAGAGAGTTTAGTGTCAAAATGCTTTCCATTTGAAGGCAAGTGGCACACAATCACAAGAAGTAAAGAAAAATACAGACTTTCTAGTCTGGTAGTCTAGTCAGTTAAAATTTAATAATTGTAATAGTTTATAAAAATCTATCACAAATAGCCTGAAAGGCTTAAAACTTGGGGCATCGCCCCAAGCTATTTGGAAAATCTAAAACCTTTAGTGCTTATGTATCATAAAACTTTAAGCATTTTTTATGCTCCACGAACCGAAATAAATCAACTTTACTTCACTTCAAAATCAAACATTTCTTTTTCTCCTATGAAGCCTTGTAAGCGATCACCAACTTTGACAGGACCTACTCCCTCAGGTGTACCTGTAAAAATATAATCTCCTGTTTTGAGGGTAATAAACTTAGATATGTAGGATATAGTGTAAGCAAAATCATACAACATCATAGAAGTATTGCCTTCTTGCTTGATTTTATCATTGATTTTGAGACTAAAATCAATATTTTTAAAATCTGCAAATTCTGCCACTGGCATAAACTCAGAAACAGGTGCAGAACCATTAAAACCCTTTGCTAAAGCCCAAGGCAAGCCTTTCTCTTTTGCTTTTGATTGCAAATCACGGGCAGTAAAGTCAATCCCTAAGCCAATGGCTTCTATGTATTTGAGGGCAAATTGTTCTTCTATGTATTTTCCTTCTTTCCCTATTCTTAGTACTAGCTCTACCTCATGATGTATATCTTGGGTATATTCTGGATAATAAAAAGGCTCATTATTTTTTAACAAAGCCGTATCAGGTTTTGTAAAAACGACTGGCTCATCAGGTCTTTCATTGTTCAACTCTGCAATATGTGCTGCATAATTGCGTCCAATACAAATTATTTTCATTTTTTTATTGAATTTATTTCAGCTAAATTAAAGCAAAATATTATCACATGAAAACAATGATTATAAACCCTCCTACTCCCGTCCTCATTCCAAAAGATAAAAAAAGTGTTTTTTTGGCAGGTAGTATAGAGATGGGCAAAGCAGAAGATTGGCAAGAAAGCCTTATCACGTCTCTTAATGATTGGGAGGGCGTGATTCTTAATCCTCGCCGTCCTGAGTGGGATAGCACTTGGGAACAAAGTATGGATAATCCTCACTTTGTAGAGCAAGTAAATTGGGAACTAGATGGATTAGAAAAAGCAGACTTGATTATTACTTATTTTGCACCCAATACCCAATCACCTATTACACTCTTAGAATTAGGACTTTTTGCAAATTCTAAAAAAATAAAAGTATGCTGCCCCAAAGGCTTTTGGCGTAAAGGCAATATTGACATTGTCTGTGCTAGATTCGGGATAGAGCAAGTAAATCACTATGATGATTTTGTGGAGATTATCCAGAAAATGACATGAAAAAAAGCCGATAAATCGGCTTAATCTTGGTAAACTAGGTATTTAAGTTTTTCCTTTAGTTCTTTACGTGCTACGTGAATGCGATTCTTGACTGTACCCAATGGCAAATCAAGCGTCTTTGCAATTTCATTATATTTAAAGCCTTGAAAGTGCATCATAAAAGGAACTTTGTACAAATCGCTTAACTTATTGATTGCTTTGTTAATCTCTTCTAAATTAAAATTAGTCAAAGCATCATTTTTAATCTGAACAGAAGAATGATTAAGATAATGCAAATTATCAGTAGTATCTAAGAAAGTCTGTCTTCTTTTTTCACGGTGATACTCATTAAAGAATTGGTTTCGAATAATGGTGTAAAACCAAGCTTTTAGACTTGTACCTCTTGTGAATTTATCTTGATTTTTAACGGCTTTTAAAAGAGCCTCTTGCATTAGATCATCAGCACGGCTCTCATCTTGAGTCAATCGCAGTGCATAAGGTTTTAAAGAATGTGAAACGTGATCTAGTTCGTTGAATTCAAAGGTTTTAACGGACATAGGTTATTAGTTTTAATTGTGCAAAATAACGTGTATTATTTAAAAAAAACAAAAAACAAAAAAACAAATCGTCATAAAAAAATATGACAACATATATACTATAATTATAATGATTTGGATGGCTATAAAAAAAATATTTTCAAAAAAAATCTATCTAACAGGCGAAATGCTTGTTATGTTATTCTCCTATAATATTTTATTGTGCTACCCATAATTTGACATAAAAGCATTTATAAGGATTCGTGACTAAAGAATTTTGTGTAAAAACTTAACATAAAAGACCTATAATTTTTAGTATTGATGCTTGAAATTTAATAAAACGCTCTGCCCAAATCTAGCTAATCACCTGAAAGGTAATGGCGAGGAGAATGGAGAATAATTATTAAAACTTAACTGACTACACTAAAAAACAGTATTTTAAAACTTAACTGACTACACTAAAAAACAGTATTTTAAAACTTAAACTATATGTAAAATAAAAATAAGTTTCTAATACATCACTTATTACATTACAAATTTGGGGCTTATCTAAATATTAAGTGTTACAGAAGTTTTGTAATAAGTTATATTTTTCACACATTTTAAGTTACCCATAAGTATGTTTTCATCTAATTATGGCTAGTCTATTTCCTTATTTATCCAACGGTGTCTAACAAAACAGAGCATTATACAAAAGAATGTCAGATGCACCTCACGTATATAGAAATAAGTGGTGAGTTATAGACGATGAGTGATTCTATTAAAATGAAAACTAATTTTGGTCATCTACTTATAATCAGGATAGATATAGTACGACCCATATTGGGGTCGCACTGCACCATTTTATTGTTTTCTATAGACGTTGTATTCCTATGGAATAAGAATACTTAGCTTGAAAAATAGTTTAAATTAAGAGTTAGTCTAATTTCATCCGAAAACCAATCCCGAGTTAACGTTAATTATTAAAGCTCAACTAACCACACCGAAGCTACAGATTACAGGCTTTTTATTGAAATTAATCAAACAAGGTTATTTTTTTGTATTCAAATTAAAGTTTAGTCTAGCAAAATAAAATGCTCCTGCAAATCCCATCTGAATAGGTGCATACTTAAATACTCCGAAATAACTATTGTCAAAGACCTGCTCATCAGGATAGACATCTAATAAATTATTAGCCCCAAAAGCAAGCCCAAGTTGCTCCGTAATTTGATAAGAGATAGATACATCTGTTATGGTTTTACCTGCAAATGTCTGCTCTACTCCAAAAGGAAAGGCATTGCGACCTACTTCTCCAAAATAAGTATTTCTAAGTAGGAAGTTCCATTTAGAAGTTTGATAAGTCAATGTAAGATTGATTTTTTGGCGAGGGTTTACTCTTTCTATGAGCCCTCTTTCAGCAGGGCTAAAATAGACATCTTCTTGCCCTTCTGCTGCCAGTTGCTGCGGAATGTTCAGTTGATTACCTACAGTAGTTCTATTAAAATTAGCCAATAAACTAATATCCAATTTATCTTCACCGATAGGAATAAGATAGGTAGCTACTACATCTAATCCGTGAGTAGAGGTGCTGATGGAGTTGGTAAAAAACTGTGCTACTCTTGCCTCAAAAGGTGCTAATAATGCTTGAATTTCAGGAACATCACCACCAAAAGGATCTTGCCCAAAACCACCTGTAAGTGTGATTCGGTTATCTACTTTGATATAATAACCATCTATACTGATTTTGAAATTACTTGTAGGATTCAGCGTCATTCCTAAACTTATATTGGTAGAAGTTTCTTCTTTTAGCTTAGGGATTCCGAGTGCATTGGCTACATTGCTTTCATTTCTGAAGAAGCCTGACTGACCCAATTCTCCACTAGCGAGTAAGTTAGTGCTTACATAGCTAAAATATTGCTGATGCAAAGAAGGTGCTCTAAAGCCTGTGCTGATTGCTCCACGCAGTGCAAATGCTTTTCCGAAGGAGTAGCGAGTGGCAAACTTTCCATTCAAGGTGCTTCCAAAATCACTGTAATTTTCAAAGCGTCCTGCAGCACTGATAGTCCAGGATGAATTAACCTCTAACTCAGTATCAAGATAGACTCCGATATTATTGCGGCTTTGGTTGATGACATTGTCAGGAGTATAACCTGGGAAAGACTGTGATGCACCTGCCAACCCAGAAGGATTGCTAAAAGTGCCATCACCATTGTCCACAAGGGCATAATTTCTCCAAGAGGCTTCTTCTCCTGCACGGATTCTGTAGTTGTCTATCCTAAATTCACTTCCAAAAGCCACATTTAATCCAGAGGCTATTCTAGGGAAATATTTAGAAATATCAAGGTTAAGTGTATTTTGTATAAACTCATGACCTCCTGCCTTAAATGAAGTAGGGCTGTTTTCTTCAAGAGAAGCATTGTTGGTATTGGTTACTGTATAGTCAAATCTATTGTTGCCAAAGGTATTGCTAAAATCTAGTAGCCAATCCCCACCTAATCTATATTTTACGCCTGCAGCTATAGACCTATCCCATACATCTGATCCAGTATTGGGCTGAAATCCATTCGGAAATAAAGTAAGATTTACATTGCTTGTTTCGCTAGGTAAGCGTCTAAATCCATTTCCTAAACCATTTCTGTAGCTTACTCCTGAAAATGAATAAAATTCACCTCGGTTATTATCTCCAAAAGGAAGGCTTAGATTATAGAAAAAAGTATAATTCTTGATTTGTGCCTCCCCTACTCGGAAGTTAAAGTCATCTCTAGTCAATCCTCTTTGAGTGATGATATCATCATCAAATTGACGAGAGGCAGCAGGGTCATCTGTGAAAGGATAAGCAAAAAAATTACCCACCTGAGATTGATCAAAGATAATAAGCTCGTGATTTTGGGTGCGATTGGTGCGTCCACGAGAATAAGCTTCTCCTGTTAAGTTTAAAAATCCACCTCTTTTGCCCAAATCAAAACCATAATTGGCGTTAAACTGAACCATTTCCCCATCACCTGTGCTAGTAATGCCTGAGGCTAGATTGGTATTCAACTGATGAGTGCTTTTCTTCAAAACGATGTTAATGACCCCTGCAATAGCATCTGAGCCATACTGAGCTGCCGCTCCATCTCTCAATACTTCTATACGCTCTATGGCAGAAACTGGGATAGAATTTAAGTCAGTACCTACTGAGCCATTTCCAAAAGTACCTTGGTTATTGAGTAAAGAAGTAGTATGTCGGCGTTTGCCATTGATGAGTACTAAGGTTTGGTCAGGACCCATTCCACGCAATGAAGCAGGCTCTATGTGTTCACTTCCATCAGAAGATGACTGTCTATTAGATTGAAATGAAGGAGCAGCATAGGTCAGCATTTGATTTACATCATATTGAGGAACTATTTTTTGTAGCTTCTGCACATCAATCACATCTACAGGCACAGGGCTATCTAGCTCTGTACGGTTAGCATTGCGACTGCCTACTATAAAAATGTCTTGCAAGGAATTTTCCCTTTCTACCAGTGTAACATTAAGCGTAGTTTGCTCAGTGATAATGATGAGCTGCGTAGCATAGCCTATATATGAGAAAGCCAGCTCAGTACCTTTATTCACTTGAATACTATAATTTCCATTGACATCTGTAACTGTACCAGTAGAAGCACCTTTAAAGACAATACTAGCTCCAGCGAGTGCTTCACCACTTTTGGCATCTGTTACTTTGCCTTGTACTGTGATTTGGGCAAAAGCCTGTGTGGTAAAAGTCAATAAAAGAAGAATGTTAAAAAGTAAAAATATACGGTTCATAAATTAATAGTTAATTTTTAAATAATAAAGAAATCCAATAGCTGATTATTTTTGTAGATAAAACATTTTCTTCCTCTTTTTAAAGGGTTACAATTTGCTTTATTTATCTATTTTTTTAATAGAAATACTCCATTCTGCTCCGCTAAATATCTTATTTCTTTCTGAAAAATTTCCTTGATTCACCCCCAGCGAAAAATTAAGTAGGCTATTAGTATAGCCAAGGTTTTGTGCAATGCCCACTTCTGCGAAAGTACGCACAAAAGGCACTTCTCCATCAAATACGAGTTTCTGAGCATTACTAATTTTGATTTGAAGTTTATCCCCAGCTTTGATGCCTAGTTCTAAGAGGATATTTTGATCTATATTTGTCCAGACATTACCATATTGAATGTCAAGAATTGGGATGTTACCTTTAATTTCTCCCTGCTCAATCACTGGTTTTTGATAAGGAATCATCGTCACTTGGGTAGGAAGTTTGGCTCCGACTTCTTCAAATTTAATCACTCCACTGGCTAACCTTGCCCCTGTATAAGCATAGACATCTCTTCCGTGAAAGGTATAAGATTTATCAGAGTTTTTGAGGCGGTTTTTTGCTTCATCTATTTCTCTTACCTCTTCTATTCCTAAATATTCGGCTACTAAAGTAAGTGTCCCGTTATCTGGGGTTACAAAATAATGCCCTGATTTGGTTTTTAAGACGACTGACTTACGCTGAGAACCTACTCCTGGATCAACTACTGACACAAAGACAGTACCCGCAGGCCAATAAACTGCTACTTGCTGTAAGCGATAAGCGGCTTCCCAGATATTGAAGCTAGGAATTTCATGTGTATTGTCAAATATCTTTAAATCAGGAGAGATATTATACGCTACCCCTTTCATAGCTGATACTGCCCCATCTTTAAGCCCAAAATCAGACTGAAAAACAAGAGCCTGTTTTTGAGCAAATGAAAAAATAGGTAAAAGCAAGATTAAAAATCCAAATAAAATACTGTTTTTAAGTTTCATTGGGGAAAAATTTAAGTTAAAATATACAAACAACTTTAAGTGAAAACAAGTTTTATGGGAGGTTCAGATTAATTAAAAAAAATATAACCATTTGTTTTTCAATTAGTTATATTTTTTTATCAGTATTTTTCAGAATAAAATCAAAAAACTCATAAAAATATAAATTCTTTCTAATTTATCAAATAATAAATCAGAAGGAATTAAATTTTGTAAAATAATTTTTAATTCATTAGAAAGAAAGCTAGTCTAAATTGTATATTTCCGATTTTAAAGAAAGGTTTTATCGAGCCATTCTGTGGTTTTTGTCCATAAATCTGACTTGTGTTTTTTTCTGAAAAAGCCAAAATGACCAATACTTTTCACAGAAATATTCTCAGGTTTTAAATGTTGATGCGTAATAGTGGCAGCAGGATAAAACTTCAAAAACACTTTGACTGGTTTGGCATGTGCATAAGTGTCATCTTCAAAACTCCAAGCTAAAATAGGTACGTAAAAATTTTGATAGTTTTGTGCATTTTCACCAATATTAGACTTTGGACATAGTCCTTTTGATAACTTTGTTTTTAGACTAAGTTATTTTTGTTGATGCCTATTTTAGATTATTTTTTACTCTCTTTTGACCTCTTTTTGGGTCTTATTTTTACTTTTTTTAACCGTTTTGTGTTTTTCTCTTTTGGTCAGGATAGTGCCCTTTTCTCTGCCCTTACCTTTTTTATGCTTTGTGGGCAAATAGGGGGTTTTATCAAAAGTATCAAAAAGGTTTTCCATCCCTTTTCGAACCTGTGAGGGTGTAAGTTCGGCTTTTTCGTTGGTTTCTTGTGCAAAAAGAACCTCTTTATTTTTGGCTGAATATTGTTGCCAAACAGGAACTTTCAACTTCACTTCGTCTTTGGCTGCATACATA
>JBBRUH010000233.1:0-8929 GCA_038248005.1 Cytophagales bacterium
ACAAGGTAAAAGCTTCTTTGCTGCCGTAGATTGCACAGGGCATGGTGTGCCAGGTGCTTTTATGTCTATCATTGGCAATACATTGCTTAATGAAATAGTCAATGTACAGCAAATATTTGATACTGGCAAAATTCTTGAAAATTTGCATATGGGTATTCGCACTAAATTACGCCAAGCAGAATCTACTAATCAAGACGGAATGGATATTGCACTTTGTATGATAGAACCCTCTACCAAAGATAAAGACCAATACCATGTAGCTTTTTCAGGGGCAAAGCGTCCTCTTTATTATATCGATGAAAATGGTGAATTAATAGAAGTAAAAGGGGATAGAAAATCAATAGGAGGATGGCAACAAGAAATACATCGAACTTTTGAGACCAATCATCTGACCCTTAAAAAAGGAAATAGTATTTACCTGACATCTGATGGATTGCCTGATAACCCCAATTATAAGCGCAAGAAGTTTGGAGCTAAAAGGTTTAAAGAAATTATCTCAGAGAATTATGACAAAAGTATGGAGGTTCAGAAAGAGGTCTTCCTAAAAGCTATCAAAACACATCAACAAGGTTCAGAACAGAGAGATGATATTACGGTGATGGGAATAAAAATTTAAAATAAATGAAACTTTTAAATCAATTTAATGTCTTAGCCGTTAATTTGAGTTTAAAGTATGATAATTGCAGAATTAAAAGTTAATAAAGCAGGTTTACATCCATGGAGAATCAGGTTAAAGATTTTGATTTTTTTGAATATCATTCACAAATAAGCAGGGATAATATTCTTATTTCATATAAGGGCCCACTGACAGATGTGCTACTTTCAGAGTTTAGTCGTGATATAAGAAGAAAATTAAAAGAAAACCCTCGCTCAGGCAAGAAAGTGTTTTCTATTTTTATGGAATTAGCACAAAATGTATTGTTTTATTCTAAAGAAATAAATCACTTTGGTAATCACGACAGAGTAGGAACACTCGTAGTACTAGATGAAGGAACACATTATAAAGTCATCACAGGAAATCTTATTTATAAAAAGGACATGATGAGACTCATAGAAAAGTGTGAAACCATCAAGACATTAGATAGAGATGCACTCAGAGAATATAAGCGTAAACTTCGTAATGAAGAAGAAAATGAAGAGAGTAAAGGTGCAGGGATAGGCTTGGTACAAGCAGCACTTACTTCTGATAATAATCTAGAAGCTAAGATGAAAGAAATGGGAACCGAATTTGCTTTTTTTATAGTACTCGTAAGTGTAGATAAATAAACTGTAGATATTAATATAAGTCTATACAATATTTCAAAAATATTTAGTTTATTAGCTACAATTTTTATTATTTGAAGGTCTTTATCCTGTAAAAAATTGTTTTAAAATTAATTAGTGTTACAAAATGGAAAATTTAGAAATTAAAGGAGAAAGTGGAGTATATTTTATTCCCGAAGTAAAACTAAATGCCACCTCGGGAGTATGCGAAATCTCAGGTGAATCTTATTTAGAGGATACAGATGAGTTTTATAACCAAATTATTAGCTGGTTGGAGTCACATACTCAAAAAGTAAATATTCCAATTACATTCAATTTTAGACTCACTTATTTTAATACGAGTTCTTCACGTAGTATTCTTAATGTATTGCGTGTCTTGAAAAAATATCAAGATCAAGGTGGCAGTGTAACCGTCAACTGGTACTATCCAGAAGATGATGATAGCATTGCAGAAGAAGCAGAAGATTATATGAAGGATACGGGTTTAGAGATTCACATGTTTGAATTTGAACCAGAAGATTAATGAAAAATGCGAGTGATAAGTGCTTGCTCATATTTAGTTTACATTAAAAAAATATTCATAAGTAACTGATTATTAATAACTTATAATAATTTAATAGTATAAACTATTTTAGGTCAGGTACTTAGAATGATAAAATCTAATTAGCTTAAATTTATTAATATGACTTACCAATAAGAAATAAAATGTCAGTTTTATTTCTTATATATCATTCATAATCTTCATTGCTGTGTAAAACTTTTAAATTGTATAAAGGCCAACTTTATTTATGAGGCAGACCTTGCTTATATTTTTATGTGTGTATTTACTCTTACCTCTTGGAGGGCTTTTAGCACAAAGTAATAGCCGTATTGAGAGGTTAGAGAATTTACTTAAGTTAAGCCAAATGGACACAAGCAAGGTTCGTTATCTTAATCTACTTTATGTTGAGTATGAGGCTGATAACCCACTTAAGGCTAAAAAATATGCTGAGCAAGCCCTTAGTCTAGCCCAACAGAATAATTATACAACTGGTATCATGATAAGTGCTGGTAACGTAGGCGCTGTCTATCACAAACAAGGGGCTTACCCCAAGGCACTTGAGTATTTTGAATTATCTCTTAATATCAAAAGAAATCTTAATAATCCTAAATTATTAACCGAAGCTTATAATCAAATAGCCAATACACTCGTCTTACAAGGCAATATCAATCAGGCCATAGACTATTATACACAAGCACTTAAAATCAATGAAGAGTTTAAAGATTCTAAAGGAATTGCAACTAACTATACCAACCTAGGAGGTGCTTATTATAAGAGAAAAGAGTATGATACTTCTATTAAATTTCATGTCAAAGCTATTGAGCTTTCAGATTCTCTCAATAATAAGACTTTAATTGCCTATAATTTTGAGAGATTAGGAGAAACTTATTTTAGAATCCAAGAGTATGACAATGCACTCCGTTGCTATCAACAGTTACTACAGATAGGTAAGTCAGAAAGTAATAGAAATTATCGAAAAACAGCTTATCAAGGCTTATCACAAATCTTTGCAGAGCAAGATGACTACCGCAAGGCTTATGAAAACTACCAAAAATATATGGATGAAAAAGAATCCATCTTTAAAGAGTTACAAAATGAAGCACTAAAAAATATATCAAATACTCAAACAGAACTTAACAATGTAACAGAAATAAAGGATTTACAGCAAGAAAAGTTTCTTGCTCAAGAGGAAACATTGAGTCAGAGAACGTGGTTTTTTTCCATTATTATAGTCTTGATTCTCACACTGACTCTCATTCTCTATTTTAATAATCGCCGTAATCATAGAGCAAATCTTAAACTACTAGAGCAACAAAAAGTAATTGAAGAAAAAAATAAAGCACTAGAAGGGCAACAGCTTAAAATTAGTGAGCAAAATACGTCTATCCAGCGTAAAAATCAAACCTTAGAAACGACCTTCCAAGAGATAGAACGCAAGAATAAAGATATTACGGCAAGTATCAATTATGCCAAAAGAATTCAGGAATCAATGCTCTCTCGCGATAAAAACTTTATAGATGTTTTGCCAGAGTATTTTGTGTTTTATCGCCCAAGAGATATAGTTTCTGGTGATTTTTATTGGTTTGCTTATCGTGAGAATAAAACTTTCGTAGCAGCTGTTGACTGTACAGGGCATGGCGTTCCTGGTGCGATTATGTCTATGTTAGGAGATTCATATCTAAATCAAATCATTAATCTGCAAGGCATTACTAAACCTGATTTAATCTTAGCAGAGCTTCACAAAAGTATTCAAATAGCACTCAACCAAGAGAATAATAATAATCAAGATGGCATGGATGTGGCTCTTTGTGTGATAGATAGAGAAAATAAAGTGCTAGAGTATTCAGGAGCAAGCCGTGAATTATTTATCATACAAGAGGATGAATACAGAGCAGTAGAATCAACTAAATTACCGATTGGAGGCTTCCAAAAAGATAGACCACGTGAGTTTGAAACACTAACCTTTAATCTCAATAAACCTACTTGGGTTTACATTTATTCAGATGGATTTCAAGATCAATTTGGAGGACCTAGAGGTCGTAAGTTTGCTAAAAGTCGCCTTCATAAAACTTTATATAGCATTTATAAACACCCAATGAATAAGCAAAAAGAATTACTCGAGAGAACTTTAGAAGACTGGATGGGGCAAAACCGACAAATGGATGACATCATGATTGTTGGACTTAAATTATAACTGTATAATTATAAATTTACTATTTTGAGATATACTATCATTATATAAGACAATATGGAAAATATTTTTATAAAAGAAGCACCTACTACTCCCGAAGTGAGGTTTGATTTTGATGAATCTTATTTGGAAATCAAAGGAGTCTCTATCCCAGAAGACACAGAGGAATTTTATAACCCTCTCATAGAAGCGATAGAAGAGTATATTAAGACAGAATTTCCACGAGAAATTACTTTAGCTTTCAAGCTAATTTATGTCAATACTAGTACTTCAGCAGTATTAGGCAAAATAATTAAAATTCTCGAACCACTTGAAGGAGAGGATAGAGTAGTCAATGTAAATTGGTATTATGAGTTAGAAGATGAAGATATGAAAGATTTGGGAGAGGATTTTAATTCATTTTCAAAGCTTAACTTTGATTTGATTCCTTGTGATGAGATTACCTAAAGATAGTTTTTTAACACAAAAAAAAGGCAACTTATTAAAGTTGCCTTAGATTTATATTTTATTGTCTATTTATTTAGTTTTAATCTCATCTTTTTCAGACTTCCATTTCTCATACCTTTCCAAGATACGCTCTGAGATTTGCTCGTAATTTATCCAATCATCTTTGACATGGTAAATAGAAGGAAGCTCACTGGCTAAAATTTCTTCATAATCCTTTCTATATAATCCACTCTGATAATAATATATAGAAAAATCATTCCCTTCTTCATTGAAGAGATCACCTCCTAAATGACCATCCCAGAGAGCACTCAAGATAGAGCAGGTAATATCTCGATTTCTGAATCTAATCACTTGGTGTGCTTCTTCATCCTCGAATATCTCGCTATACAACTCATTTTCAAGCATCCAACCCAAAAACATCCCGATATGCACGTATGCTTGTTCAATAGGTAAAATGCTGGGGAATTCTCCCAGAAAATGATTTTTAGCTTGGTCATAAATGAGACCAGTATTGTCTTTTTTTTCTTCGGGCGTGTCCATTCGCTCGATGGTTTTGTTTTATATTAAGTTCACCAAATATACTAATAATTGTAAACAAACTACTATTTCTTTAAAGAATCCCTTACTAAAATATAGTTTTGAAGGTCTAAAAGTGTAATTTTTGATTCGTAAATTGCTTTCCCTATGATTGCACCCGAAAGTCCTAAGCTTTCTAAGGTTTCTACATCAGTCATCGTACTCACTCCACCACTTGCTATTAAGTCTAATGAAGGATAAGTTTTCCTTATTTTTTTATAGAGTTCTGTAGATGGACCTTGCAATAGTCCATCCTTACTAATGTCAGTACAAATTACGTGTTTGATGCCTGCCTTTTGATGTAAGTCCAGAAATTCTATTAAATCTAAACTTGTAATATCTTGCCAGCCTGAGATGGCTATTTTTTCATTCTTGGCATCTGCCCCCAATATTATTTTATCTGAGCCATAAGTTTGTATCCATTTCCAGAATAATTCGGGTTTTTTGACTGCAATACTTCCTCCTGTAATTTGACTTGCACCAGATTCAAAAGCAATCATCACATCCTCATCACTTTGAAGTCCACCTCCAAAATCTATTGTTAGGTTTGTGTTCTTACAAATAGATTCTAAGACCTTATGATTGACAATACTTCCTTTTTTTGCACCATCTAAATCTACAAGATGAAGATATTTTATCCCTATCTCTTCAAAAGAACGTGCTACTTCAAGTGGATTAGTATGATAGACAGTTTTTGCTTGATAATCTCCCTGAGTAAGTCGGACACATTGTCCATCTATAATATCTATTGCTGGGATAATTCGCATAAGGTATGTTTTTATAATTTGGGTCTTAAATTTTCAAAAAATTTTCTAGGATTTTAGCACCAGCACTCGCACTTTTTTCGGGATGAAACTGCACTGCATAAAAGTTATTCTTTTGCAAGGCTGCACTAAATGGCAGACCGTACTCACAAACAGCCGTAGTATGTTGGCTTGCTTCTACATAGTAGCTATGTACAAAATACACATAACTTTCTGAACCTAAGCCATCAAAAAGAGAGCCTTTGAGTGCTTTGAGTGTGTTCCAGCCCATGTGAGGTACTTTCAGGACTGTCTGTCCACTCATGTTTTTAGGAGGAGTAAATAATTTTACTTGCTCTGAGAATACACCTAGACAATCTGTATTATTTTCTTCTGAATGAGCACACATCAGCTGCATACCCAAGCAAATTCCTAAAAAAGGCTGGCTAAGGGTAGGTAAAAAGTGATGTAAATTCTTTGCTTTGAGAGATTTCATAGCAGAACTTGCTTCTCCTACACCAGGAAAAATAACTTTATCAGCTTTTTGGAGCTGTTCTAAATCATCAGTGATGAGCGGCTCAATACCTAACCTCTGTAGTGCAAAGCTCAGTGATTGGGTATTACCTGCATTGTATTTGACAATGGCAACTTGCATTTGGGCAATGTTTAATGAATCGGTAAAATTACAATTTAGAGACAACTTGTCCAAAAATAACCTCTTTTCGATTTCTTGCGTAAATCAACCCTGCATTTTCAGAACTCCCTTTTTGGCTAACTCTTGAATAGTATCTTCACTTAAACCAGCCTCACGAAGAATAGACAATGTATCTTCTCCAAGTAGGGGAGGTGCCCAAGAGGGTTTTGCCTGAGTTTCAGAAAACTTAAGAGGTACACCTATGCTTTTGACTTTGCCAGCCGTAGGATGTTCTAACTCTACTACCATTTCACGTGCAATCACTTGAGGGTCTTTATCCACTTCATCTTGCTCATAGACCGTATTGAGCAATAAATCATGCTTTAAGCCTAACTCTGACCAATAGGTAGCCGTTTGTGTTTTGAATAAGGTGCTTAGTTCATCTTTAAAATGAGTAAGTTCTCTGGTATCTTTTGCTATGATTCTATTTTTCCAATCAGGTTTATTGACTATCTCACAAAACTTATCCCAAAATTTTGCTTCAAGAGTGCCAAGTGCTACGTAGCGGTTATCTTTAGTTGGGTAAATCCCGTAATTCACCAATCCGCCTGAAAGAAAAGCTTCATCACGCTGGATGTTTTCTTCCGTCATCCACTGGAAGGCTTTGGCATTGACGGCTAATGGCATCACACCATCCATCATAGAGACATCTACAAACTGTCCCTTCCCTGTCTGCTGAAGAGAGTAAACGGCGGAAAGACAAGCAATTACTGCCATATACGACCCACCTGCAATATCGGCTATCTGAACCAAAGGTACTTGTGGGGCTTCATTTTTATTGCCACTGAGCAATCCTGCAAGGGTTATATAATTGAGATCGTGCCCTGCTAGGTGTGCATAAGGACCCGTTTGTCCATAACCTGTGATGGATACATAGATAATCTTCGGGTTTATTTTTTTCAAATCTTCATAGCCCAATCCCATTTTTGCCATTACCCCAGGTCTAAATTGCTCCATGACAATGTCTGCATTTTTGACCATATTTAAGATAATGGCTTTACCTTCGGGAGTAGCATAGTCAAGTGAAAGACTTCTTTTAGAACGGTTGAAAGCCAAATAACCAGCAGATTCTCCTCCTTTGTGTGGTGGGAAATCACGGGTATAATCATAAAACTTGGGTGCTTCTATTTTGATTACTTCTGCACCCATATCAGCCAAAAGCATAGTAGCAAGTGGCCCTGGTAAGAGTCTTGTGAAGTCTAAAATTTTTAATCCTTTGAGTGGTCCACCTTGTGGTTTTCGACTTTTCTGCCCCACTAGCTCTTGGATAGACTCTGGTGGACTATAGCGATGAAATAATTTACTGAAATTCATCATCTCTGCTAGATTATCTATTTTAATTTTACCAGAAAAAATGGCTTCTTGTGCTGATATTTCACCTAGTTCGGTTGCTAGATAAGTCTTCACATCACTTTTTATGGTGCAAGTCGGTATTTTTTCCAAGCCTTGAGACACGTTGCATTTTCCTGATAGAATCTCTACTGTAAAGTTCTGTGCTGTGGATGTATCATCTTGTAGTTCAAAATGAAAAATACCTTTATAATCATCGGCTTTCTCCACTTTAAAACGCTGAGGCAAAGCCATAAAAATTTCTTTAATCGTAATGCTCATTTCTATTTATATTAAAATAAGGTCTAAAAAAGACTATCACCAAAGTTAAAATGGAAACTGTAAAATCAAAACTAATCTGAGATTAAATATTCATATTTATCTTAATGATTAATCCTAAAAACATGAAACATAACTGTAGTAATCCGTAAATATAGATTAACAAAGCTTAAGTCTATTGGTTTTTAGAGGAAGTGATTACTTGGCAAAAATATTGTTAAGTTAATAGATAAACCTTAAATTGCTTCATCAAATTGAGAGTGTATCAAAACCCCAAATAATAATGAACCCATGGAAGAAACTGAAATGAAAGTATATAGTGCACGTGAAAAAGCACGCCGCATCAATCTTAATACCAATACTTATGGAGCATTTGCTGAGATTGGAGCTGGGCAAGAAGTCGCCGCTGTCTTTTTCAAAGCTGGGGGTGCCTCCAATACCATCGCTAAGACGATGTCTGCTTATGATATGACTTTCAGCAATGCTATCTATGGAGTAGAAGAAAGTGGACGATATGTCTGTCAGTCTCGTCTGATGAAGATGCTTGATAAAGAGTATCGTCTATTAGAGCAGCGCTTGGGTATCAAAATGGGATTTGATCGCTGTTTTTTTGCTTTTGCGGATACTGTTACGACTATCAATTTTCAAAAAACCAATCAGGGACATGGTTGGTGTGGTGTAAGGTTTCAGCTTCGTCCTCAGACTCCTCCCAATGATTTGATTATTCACGTCAAAATGCTTGACACTGATGCCCTTGCACAACAGCAAGCACTGGGAACTATAGGTGTAAATATGATTTATGCTTGCTATAACTATTACAAAAATCCTGAACAATTATTAGTATCACTTATTGATAATCTATCAAG
>JBBRUH010000234.1:0-8914 GCA_038248005.1 Cytophagales bacterium
TGCGTGCAACCCAAAGCTCAGAGTTTCGCAAATTTGCAAAATCTCTTCCCAACATGAGCAGCACAGTGGTAGATCAATACGTAGATCAAGTTACCAACTTGACACCTTATATCATTGAAGAACGCCCTATGAATGTGGCTCAAATGGATGTATTCTCAAGATTAATGATGGACAGAATCATCTTTTTGGGGCAAGGCATCAATGACCAAGTATCTAATATCGTAGTAGCTCAGTTGCTTTTCTTAGAATCACTAGATGCCAAAAAAGACGTTCTACTTTATCTTAATAGCCCTGGTGGTTCAGTCTATGCAGGGATGGGTATCTATGATACTATGCAATATATCAAGCCCGATGTAGTAACGATTTGCACAGGCTTAGCGGCTTCTATGGGTGCTATCTTATTGACTGGCGGTAGCAAGAACAAACGCTCTGCACTTAAGCATTCTCGTATTATGATACACCAACCTATGGGTGGTGCAGGTGGTCAAGCTTCTGATATTGAGATTACTACACAGCAAATCTTATCACTCCGCAATGAATTGTATGAAGTACTTGCCCAACATACTGGCAAAGATATAGAGCAAATCGCTGCTGATTCTGATAGAGATTATTGGATGACTGCCGGAGAAGCAAAAGCATACGGCTTGATAGACGAAGTATTGGGAAGATAATTTAAAGCTGTTGTCTGTGTCCTCACAGATGACTACTCCGTTGCCTGTATCCTCACAGAAGACTTTAAAAACTCCTTATGAAGCAACGCTTTGTAAGGAATTTTTTTGTGATTAGCCTTATTTTTTTAAATTATTTGATATATTTTTACTTTTTAGGTAAAGACTTCAATAAAGTCAAAAACCAACTGCCTTCTAAATCAGTAACCACCTACAAAACACAAATCAAATGAGCTTATTTAAAAACGTGCTTAGAAAAAAAGAAAATGGTGAAAACCCTTATCAAAAATTTTGGGCTTGGTTTCAAAAGAATGAAAAGACCTTTCATCAAGTAGTAAAAAACAATGGAGATATAGAAAAAGATTTTTTTCATAGACTTGAGCGTCAACTTGATAAAATCAAAGAAGGTTTTTTATTTTTGACAGGAATGGTGGATGATAAAGTAGAGCTAGTCTTTACGCCAGATGGAGATATTAAGAATATTTTTTTTGTGGAAGAACTTGTCAAAGCCGCCCCTCAGCTAGATGATTGGTTATTTACAGCACTTAAGCCCCCGCTAGATATTACGGAGGTGAGCATAGAGATGGCAGGCTATGAGTTTAGTGCTGAGAATATATATTTCTTTGCAAATGAGCACAAAGATTTTCCTGATGAGATAGATATTTGTATTATTCACGAGGATTTAAACCAAGAAAATAAAAGAACTATTAGCCACGGGATATATATCTTTTTAGACAACTATCTAGGTGAGTTAAATTTTGCAACCAATATTGATGCACTAAGTTTTATTGAAAAATCAGAAGCCCAGCAAGAACTTATCTCCATCAGTAAGTTAAAAGATTACCTCATCTGGCGACAAAAAGAATTTATTGAAAAGTATGAAGGAGTCTGGGGCAACAAAGAGTACAATACCTACACCATCCTAAGTGCAGAGTTAGAAAATGGCAATATGATTATTGCAAATATCAATACAGATTTGCTCCATTGGGATAGTAAGCCCTCACATCCCTGGATATTGAAGGTAGGTTTAAGTTACCAAAGCCAAGGTAATATAGGGATGCCTACTGATAAAGACTCGGAACAGCTCGGAGAAATAGAAGATCTTCTACTATCAGAATTAATAGGTGATGAAGGCTATCTTAATATTGGCAGACAAACCGCAGAAAATGTAAGAGAAATTTATTTTGCATGCAAAGATTTTAGAAAGCCCTCACAAGTAGCTCATGAGATTCAGCTCAAATACGCCAAAAAGTTAGAGATAAACTATGAAATCTATAAAGATAAATACTGGCAGTCCTTTAATCATTATATGTCTTGAATAGGAATAAAAATAAATAAATAGTGATGTTACTCAATACATTTAATCATTCAAAAATTACTAAAAACCAATATTTTGCATTATACTTGTACTTAATGTGATGGTACTATTAACATCCATAAAAGACCTCATACACTATTAAAAAATCTTATGGCACAGCTTACCTGCTCTTTTTGTGGCAAGAAAAAAAACGAAGTACTGATTATGGTTTCAGGGCTTAGCGGGCATATCTGCGATGAATGCGTATTTCAGGCACACGACATTGTCTTGGAAGAAATGAAACCAAAGTCTGGTGGCATCCCTCCCAAGTTTAATCTCATCAAGCCCAAAGACATGAAAAAACACCTGGATCAGTATGTAGTGGGGCAAGATGAAGCCAAAAAAGTCCTTGCAGTAGCGGTCTATAACCATTACAAACGCCTGATGCAACCCCAAGATGATGATGATGATATTTTTATAGAAAAATCAAATATTATCATGGTAGGAGAAACAGGGACAGGCAAAACTTACCTTGCTCGCACTCTAGCTAAGATACTCCAAGTGCCCTTTTGTATCACAGATGCCACTGTATTAACAGAAGCTGGCTATGTAGGAGAAGATGTAGAAAACGTACTTACACATCTTTTACAAGCGGCTGATTATGATGTAGAAGCAGCCGAAAGAGGAATCGTATATATAGATGAAATAGACAAAATAGCCCGCAAGTCTGCCAACCCTTCCATCACTCGTGATGTCAGTGGTGAGGGCGTACAACAAGCCTTGCTTAAGATGCTCGAGGGTTCTAATGTAAATGTGCCACCACATGGAGGGAGAAAGCATCCTGAGCAAAAAATGGTAGCCATCAATACCAGCAATATTTTATTTATCTGTGGGGGAGCTTTTGACGGAATCAAAAGATTGATACAAAGCCGAATCAAACAAAGACCGCTTGGCTTCAGTGCCGAAGAGGAAGAAGGTCCAGAGATTAATACCGAGAATCTTCTCCAGTATGTTACCTCTCAAGATTTAAAACAGTTTGGGCTTATCCCTGAGCTAGTAGGGCGTTTGCCTATTCTTACTCATTTACACCCTCTTGACCACAAGACCGTAAAAAGCATCTTGACCGAGCCTAAGAATGCACTCGTCAAACAATACCAAAAGCTATTTGCCTTAGAGGGTGTTCAGCTTAAATTTAGTGCAGAGGCGATTGACTATATCGCAGAAAAAGCCTTAATATCACGCCTAGGAGCAAGAGGATTAAGGTCTATCTGTGAAGCAATTATGACAGATGCTATGTTTGAATACCCTTCTCAAAAAGACATCAAACACCTGACTATCACACTAGAATATGCCAAAGAAAAATATGAAGGCTCTAAACTAAGTCATCTGAGGGTAGCTTAGTAAGAGATGGATAGGCTCGTAAAATAAAAAGACCAATTTAAGATTAGCCCTCTTAAATTAGTAAGAGATTAGTTATAAGTCATTAAGTTATTGATAATGAGTGTTTTGGTTAAAATAAATGTCTATATTATTTTTGAATCATTCCTTATTCTTTTTTAGTTCATTGGATACTTTTATGATTCTATTTGAAAATAGCATTTGGATTACCAATTCTTCATTCATAAGCTAATATTTTCTTCCTAGAAGTATATACTCCATAAAATTGTTCCATGAACCGTTTTTTGAACCTTCAAAAGCCAAAACTTATTTAGATAGAATGACATTCGTTTACACGCCATTACACGGTTCTTGGCTCAATATGGCAGAGATACAATTCTCTCTAATTACCCGACAAGCATTATATAGACCTTTTGAGTCCAAACAACAAGTACAGCAAGTGATAGAAAAATGAACCGAAAAACAGAATCTTGAAAAAAAAGGAGTAAAATGGCAATTTACTACTAGGGGTGCAAGGATAAAACTGGCAAAACTTTATCCGACGATTTAACCAAAATGAAACACTAGTTTAATAAATGCTGATAGACTTCTAGATATTTTTCTATTCCTTTTTCAAGACTAAAATACTCTTCTGCGGCTTCTCTGAGTTGCTTAGGAGGTATTTCTGGTAGATGAGGTAGTTGGTGAATTGCTTGGGCAAACTGCTGCTCGCTAAAATCCGAGAGAAGAATCCCTAAATTATATTTTTCAAATAAATAAGGATGGTCTCCTACTCCATCATTGGTAATGACAGGAACTCCCATGGCTAATATTTCGCCCATCTTGGTGGCAGATGATGCTTTTTTAGAGAATAAAGGCTTGATAAAAAAAATAGAAGCTTCACTTTGTGAAATCAAATCAGGTACTTCAGCTCTTTCTGCTGACTGTATTGTAAGTTTACTGGCAGGAATCTCTTGTTGCTTTGCCTCTTCCAGAATCACCTCAGGTTTGTCAGTAGTGATAAATAAAAAATTAGCGTCTGGCTTTACTTCCAACATTCTCTTAAAAAATATTAGCATCTCCGTAAGCATATACCACGTACCGATAGACCCAAGGTATGAGAGAGTATAAGGTTTGGAGGTAATAGAATCTGTAGAAGGGCTAAATAAATCTAAATCTACACAGCAAGGAATGACCTGAATGGGAGCTAAATTTGGTAAGTTCCAAGATGTTATTTCATCCTTAGCATGATGTGTAAGACTGATGGTATAATCTGCTTCCTGTAGAAAGCTACGTTCTTGGCGTTTAAAAAACTGGTAAACTTGATTAAATACTGGGTTTTTGAGATTCCAAAGTCCTCCATCTACTCTCTCATCTGCCCAGAAACCTCTCATATCAAAAATAAACTTAAGCCCAAATTTCCTTTTTAGCCTCTTGCCTATGAGTGCTGCGATGTAGCTTCTGCAGTGTGTGATTGCAAATGATTTTTGCTGATGTAGCTGCTTTGCTCGCTGATAAAGCTTTTGTACATCACGCAAGGTAGAAACTACAGGAGGCTTTTTAGTATAAAAAACATACTGCCAATCTATATTATGCTCTTTTGTGATTTTTGCTATAAGTGCATATCGTTTGGCAAAATTCTCTTTTTTTTCAGTACTCAAAAGCGTAACTTGATACCCTTTTTGGCTGAGTCCTATGAGGTAAGGTAGTACCTGAGACTGTCCGAGAGGGTCAGTCATGCCATCATAAGAAATATAAAGAATATTTGACATATCGTTTGTATGCTAAGGTGAGAGGTGATATTTAAAAATTAACTAGGAGAGGGAAGGTAAAATCAGCCTAAAAGTAGTACCTTCATTGAGTTTGGTTTCATAGTCGATACTTCCTTTTAGCTTTTGAGTAAGTACTTTAATGATGGATAAGCCTAAACCTGTAGAGGACTCCCCTCCAGTAGGCTTTGCAGAAAGTTTTTGAAATTTTTTGAACATCTTTTTTTGATCTTCTTTGCTGATACCTGGTCCTTGGTCTTTGATAGAAATAACTATATTTTCTTCTTTCTTTTCTAAGATTATAAACACCTTTTTATGAGAAGGTGAAAATTTAACGGCATTAGAGATTAGATTATCAAGAATACGCATCAAACTTTCACGATCTGTCTTAATACTAAGAGATGCTTTAAGGTCTAATAAAATCTCAATATGTTTTTTGTCAGCAATGCTTTGCTGATATACCCCGACTATTTCGGCTACAAACTCATCCAAATTTACTTCTTCTAAATACAGTTCATCATAATCTGCTTCATAGGCATTGATGGTCAAAATATCCTCGATTAGTTTACGACCACTTTCCACAGCTTTATCCATCATCTCTACTTGCTCTTTTTGCTCTTCATTGAGTGGACCCACGAGTGGAAGCAACTGCACTAGGCCTTGCACTCGATTAAGGGGAGCTTTTAGGTCGTGAGCAACGATACTCATCAGGTAGTTTTGGGTTTCGGTAAGCTCTTTCAGGTCTTGTTTTTGACGGTAAATGGCTTTTTGAGATTGAATAAGTGTTAGATTAGACTTCACCCTAGCCTCTACCAAAGTGACTTGCCAAGGAGCAATCATAAAATCCGTGACACCTTTTGAGATAGCTTCAGTGGCAGACTCTGGCATCGCATCTGATGGAAGGCAAAGTAATACAGGGATGGATATTGTCTGGCTGTGGTTTTTGAGTGCGGATAGATACTCCAGATAATTAGGTAACTCTCCATCTAATATAAGAAGACATAAATCTGGCGAAAATTCAATAGAAGAAGGTGCAAGAGTAAGTGCGTTTTTTCTCTCAATAGTATATTCTCCAGTAAATATCTGAAGATAATCTACCACGGTATCTAAGGAACTTGTCTGTGCATCTAATATCAAAATTTGATTCATGCCCTATAATATTGGTTTAAAATAACAAACTCATTATTAAAATCTTTCTAAAAACACTCACTTTTACTTCAAACAAAATACAAATCTAAAATATAGATTTGTAACTTCTAAATAATTTGTATAATTATTTAAGATTGTGCCATTGCACATAGACCTTCAATCCGTCTAAATAAAGCAATTCACAAAAGTCTATTTATTTACAACTCACACAAAATGAGTTGCCAAATTATTTTTTATTCGGGTTTTGTTTCTTTGTCTTTTTTTCCAAATACAGATATATTCAAATATCTTTTAGGATTTTCACGCAAATCAATAAAAAGCTTATCAGCATTTTCTGATACTTTAATAAAATTTGTATAAAGAGAATCATCATTAGCCAATGCTCCTAGTGTACCTTCTCCTTCGTTTACTTTTTTAAGAATTTGATTAAGGTTTGCCATAGAGGCATTGAGTTCTTTGGTAGCTTTTTCAATCTCTAATCTATTAAACTTAGTAGTGAGTGAGTCCATTTTGCTTGCTATGGGATGAAATTGCTTTTCTAAGACAAGTAAAGAAGCCGATAATTGACGCATATTGCGGAGCATTTGATTGATGTCTTCTTGTGCTAGGGTATTTTTGAGACTACCAGAAATATCATTAAAATTTTTGAGCATGTCTGTAACATCTCCTTTAGATTGAGCGAGAGCTTGCACAACCGTGTTTACACTAGTCATAATAGAATCTGCTTTGACAACAAGTGGGTCAGCTTTTTGGCTTAGTCCTGCGAGAAGGCCTTCGGCTTTTCTAGCTTTAAGGGTATCTTTATGTTGCAACACCTTTTTGATTAAGCCTATTTCTAAATCAATCATTTTACCTCCTAACAGTCCATTATCAGTAAGAATAGCAAGAGATTGTTCTCCCAATTTTAAATCATTTCTGATTTCGAGGGTAAGTATGAGTTTATTGCCTTGGTCTTGCAAGATTTCAATTTTAGCTACTCGCCCCACATTAAGCCCGTTGACTTGAATTGGGTTTGAAACAGTCAATCCATCTACACTATCATAAATAACATAGTAAGTATTGGTACGAGAGAAAAAATCTGTTCCTTTCAAAAAATTAAACCCTGCAAAAAGCAAGACACTAGATACTAGGGCAAGTAACCCTATTTTAAATTCTTTAGACATAGTATTTTGTAGGCTAATGGTAATGGTTTATGATATTGATGTTATGACGTATTTCTTATCTTATCTTCAAAACAATGAATTTTACAAAGGGTTTAATTTTAGTAATAAACGTTCATTTAACAAAATCCTTATTGAAATTTAATTAACTTCTTCTTTGTATGCTTTGACTGCACGATAAATGGCTGAGGCCAAATATACCTGATTTTGAGCATTTTGGAGGTATTTTTCTTCTTCTGGATTAGACAAAAAGCCTAACTCTATCAAAACACTCGGCATAGTCGTCTTTGCTAGTACCACAAAACCAGCCTGTTTTACCCCTCTTGAAGTTCTGTTGGCACGGTTTCTTAGTTGGTAATCTATCTTATGTGCTAAATTTAAGCTATTAGTGAGGTGTGTCTGTTGCCTCAGTGAAAGCAGAATATAAGACTGAGGCGAATTAGGATCAAATCCCTCATAATATGCCTCATAGTTGGCTTCTTTAAGGATAGCAGCATTTTCGCGCTTGGCTACTTCTAGGTTTTCTTCGTTTTTATGCAAGCCCATCACATAGATTTCTGTACCTTTTACTGAATTACGAGTAGCAGTACTTCCTCCTACCGAGTTGCAGTGAATAGAAATAAATAAATCTGCTCTATTTTCATTGGCTATCTCTGCTCGGCGATAGAGTGCTACAAATTTATCAGCGAGGCGGGTATAGATAATTTTAGTATCAGGGATGTTGGATTTAATGATTCGCCCTAGTTCTAAGCTGACTTGCAAAGTAACGTCTTTTTCGTGAACTCCAGTGCCAAGCGTGCCTGGGTCTCTCCCTCCGTGCCCTGCATCTATGACTATCACAAATTCTTTTGCGTCTTTTTCGGCTAGATTTTTTTTAGAAAGGACTACAAATCCACACAATAATGTCATTCCGATAAGAATAACTCCTAATAAGTGTGAAAAAAAGTTAAAAAAGGGCTTCTTCAAATACACAATCTTTTGGGTTGGGTGAATATTTACTACTATTACACAAAATTATAAGTTTTTGTGTAGGATTTTAAGTTTTATAAATTATTTAATCATATTAATATTTTAAAATACATATTTCCCTATATTTGTTTGCCCTATTTCCTAGGCTTGGTGTTTATTCTATGCCTAGCAGGTATGACCACACAGGCACAAAATACTAACCAAGAAGCGGCAGCTCAAACTAAACCTTCGGATAGTTTGAAAATGAAAGTAGATGGCATAGAAACTACTATTGCTTATACTGCTGAAGATTCTATTATCTCCAATATGGTCAATAATATGGTCTATCTCTACGGAAAAGCTACGGTTACCTATGGTGATATTTCACTCAATGCCGAACAAATAGAGATTAATCAAAACACTAAAATCGTGGTAGCTCGTGGGCTTGCTGACTCTACGGGTAAATACCGAGGCAATCCAGTCTTTAAGCAAGGTTCTGAAAGCTATGAGGCTGATTCTATGCGTTATAATTTTGAAACTAAAAAA
>JBBRUH010000235.1:0-8903 GCA_038248005.1 Cytophagales bacterium
AACCTTAAAGAAAATGTATTGGCAGTTTATTTAAGCAATGAAAATTTTAGAAGAGCTATCTTAGATTTTGGTAAAAAAGGTTTTGAAAAATATGATAAACGCATCAAGCAAGATATTATCTCGCTGATACAAAACCTACAAGACAAATTTAACTACAATGAAGAAGGTGCCAAGCAAGTCAGTGTCTATATAGTAGATAAAAATCTAGCGGAGAAATATTAGTTTACAAAGGAATATTTTTACGTTTTTGGGTTATCCACACCTTCTAGCTGGGTAAATAATGGAGTTTGTGAGATAGAAGAAAGCATATAAAAATTAAAGTGATTTTGATATTTAAGTTTGCAAGATGGATAATAATATTATCTGACACCATAATATGATACTCTACTCAAAGAGTACTTTGATTACTTTCTGTTGCCCGACACTTTGGATATTTAACAAATATAAACCTTTAGGTAAATGTTTTATATCATAGTCTAGCCCCGTTCTGGTTCTTTCTGAAAATATTTTTCGCCCAGTCATATCTAATAAAGTAATGGTACTCTCTGTCAAACCTTCACTGATTATTTCCAAATGCAATACTTCTGAGGTAGGGTTTGGATAAACATTGTAAATAATCTCCGCATAAAATGATACGTCTGCCCATTGAGAATATTGAATAGAGCCATCATTATCTACTGATTTTAGACGATAGTAAGAAATCCCTCTTAGTGGATTTTCATCCAGATAAAGATAATTTTTGAGGTCATAACTATTTCCTTCTATATCAATTTGCTGTAAATTAGTAATGGTATTAAAATCTTGTGTACGCTCAATGATAAAATAATCAGTATTGATTTCAGATATAGTCTTCCAACTTACCTCTACTGCATCTTGTATAGCAATTGCATCAAAAGACACCAATACAATCGGAAGTGAGGATGTCAATCCCGTAGAACTCCAGCCTGAAATTACCGTATTACCGCCATTATTTCCACCAGGTGCTCCAGTATTAGCACAAGTAGTACAGTCAGTACCTTGTACTCCAGGTATGCTATTAAAATCTGCGAGGGCAGGAGGCATATTATTTGTAAGAATCGCTCCTATACCACCGCCACCACCACCACCATGTTGTGCACCATCGACAGCATCTCCTCCTTTTCCACCATTGGTTCTCACTATGATAACACTAGCTAGATTATAAGTATCCACCTCCATTACGATAGCTCCACCACCACCACCACCGCCACCACCATCATTTCCTGTGCTATTGGGAGCAGTTTCTCCATTGGCATAAAAACCATAGATAGGAGTAGCAGTAGCTGTTCTAATTTCTTTAGCTTTGATGAGTATAATCCCGCCACCATTACCACCACGAGAGGCATTGCTGTTATTTTGCTGACCGCCACCACCACCGCCACCTAGGTATAGCCGATTAGCTGCAGTAGAATATGTCATACTTCTTCCTCCTATCCCATTAGCTACATTCAATGTAGTGCAAGCACCTTCACCAAGCCAGCCAAAGCCTCCATTGCCACCTATTCCGAGGTTACTACCACCACCACCACCGCCATTGTGAGAGTTTCCTCCACCTCCGCCATTGGCAATTGCACCTCTTGCAAAATTTTGTCCTGTAATTCCATTAAAAGTATAGTCCGCAATGCTTTCTCCTTTTTCAGCATGGCGTTGATTCCGACTATCTATGATGTCTAAGGCAGGTGAGACATAGGTAGTACTATTATTACAGCTTGCTTGGTTGGTAGAGTTTGGTTGTCCACCACTAAAGCCCAATCCATTTACATTTGCATTTCCACTCATAGTAAGTACATTACTCACTTGCATAGTCAAGATTCCACCTCTTTTTAGAGTTGAGTTCCAAGGAATAGCAGTAAGCGTCCCTGAGACAGTTACATCTGTAAATTGGGGAACACTTACGATTTGTATATCACCTATCACATCATAATCACGCACAAGGCTTTGGAGTGTAAGTGTATAACTAGGTCCCACGCCTACTAATGCTACTGCCTCAGTAAACTCATAATTACCTGCATTGTTAAGATTGGTAATTTCTCCAAAGCTTGCTGTGTTAGTTGTGTTAATGCTTGCACCTTTCATCTGAATAATAAGCACCTTTTTTCCCGCACCAAAGACATCTGTCATACTGGTAGAAGGGGCTAAGCTTATATTTTCGATGGTCAATACAGAACCGATTTTACTACTCACTCTTGCATAACTATTGATGACACCACTAATCTGTGCCTCAGCAAAAAAAGAAATTAGAATATAAAAAACTAGAAATAAGAACTTTTTCATTTTGATAGAATTTAGGCTTTATTACATGTCAATGTATCAATATATATGCCATATAAATAATTAATCGTAACTTATTGATTATCAGTTGATTAAGTTTTTCTTTTTTGGGAATAAATTCATATTCGGATATTAATTCTAAATATGGGAACGCTTTGAGATGAAATCACCTTTTAATAAATCTATTCTATTCTAAATCTAAAAGCTTCCTTATTATCGTATTGAATATAAATGTAAGACAAATTGGATTTAGACTAGTCAGAAGCTTAGGCGAGAATTTATTTCAACTTTTTTTAGCTTTGAAAAGAAAAATGCTTAAAACTTTGTTTACTTTTAAAATAAGACTATTCGGAGTATAAAATTAAAATATTTTGCAAGCAAGTTCAAAATTATTATATCAAGAACTCGAACTCATAAATCTGCTCAAGCAAAAGGATAGACAAAGTTTCTCAACTTTGTATGATTGTTATTCTCCTGCTCTTTTTGGGGTAATCTTGAAAATAGTCAAGATCGAAGAAGTAGCAAGAGATGTAATGCAAGAGAGTTTTGTGAAGATTTGGAAAAAAATTGACTCTTATGATAGAGAAAAAGGAACATTGTTTACTTGGATTCTTAACATAAGCCGAAATACTGCCATTGATAAAATTCGCTCGGCAGATTATCGTCATAGTCAACAAACTTCGGATATAAATGATGAAGTTACCAAAACACAACCAAGCACACAGACACCTATTGAACACATCGGTTTGGATACTCTCGTAAAGAGCCTCCGAATCGAGTATCAAGAAGTCATTAATATTATTTATTTTAAAGGTCATACCCATACAGAGGCTGCCGAAGCACTCTCAATACCATTAGGCACTCTCAAAACAAGGGTAAAAGCCGCCTTACAAGAATTAAGAAAACTAACCTACGATTTTGGATAGTAAAGAATACATAGCCTCTGGAAAAATAGAAGAGTATATTCTCGGATTACTCTCACCCGAAGATAAAAAAGAACTCTTAGAGTTTGCTGAAAAACATCCTGAAATCAAGCAGGAGATAGAAGCAAACCAAGCAGCTCTTAATCAGTATGCCAATGCTTTTTCACAAATTCCTCCCGAAGATCTCAAAGAAAGTATCATGGCAGAATTAGATGCACTTGCAGAGGAGGAAGCCAATGCTCCTCAAAAAAGAACGCTGACATCCTCTGTAAATCAAGAAAAATTAGCTCAAAACACACAAATTAAGACTATTCCTAAGTTTAGGATACCTCTCATAGTAGCTTCTGTAGCTTTGCTTTTGAGTCTTGTTGGTAATATGCTTTTGTATCAAAACTGGCAAAATACTCAGCGTAAGTTACATACGGCCTTGCTTGATAATACACAGTTTGCTCAGAAATTACAGGTAAATCAGACAGAGAATCAACTACTAGCTCAAAAACTTGATTTATTAAAAAACCCTGCAAATCAATATGTTGAGCTGAAAGGTTCTGATGCCTTTCCAGAATCAAAGGTGCTTATTTATTGGGATGATAACGCTGAGACTGTGTTTTTACAAATAGAGAATCTCCCTGAACCACCCGAAGGAAAGCAATACCAACTCTGGGCTATTTATCAAGACAAAGCCATAGATGCTGGAGTATTTGAAACGGGTGATAAAGCCAAGCAACTTCAAAAAATGAAGGCTATTGCTGGTGCAGATATGTTCGTAGTTACCTTAGAGAAAAAAGGGGGAGTCCCTCAGCCAGAAGGACAGGCTTATGTCATCGGTAAGGTTTCTTAGATAGATAAAGATTCATCGTTAAAAAGCAACTTTATATCTTTTATAAGGTTGCTTTTTTATATGTATGCCTTGAATGGATAAAAGATAGCTATCCAAATTCACAAAATTCCCATAAATTCGCCCTAACTTTGCAATGCTTTGCTCAGTATTTTTCAAACCATTCCTGAGGAGCATTTTAGTTTATTTATTCATTTAAAAATTAAAAAGATTGTTTATGTTTGTAGAAAAGAGCATTTTAATGCTGCTCACCGACTATTTAATCCTAAATGGTCAGATGAAAAAAATAAAGAAGTCTTCGGGATTTGTTCTAACCGTTACTATCATGGACATAATTTTGAATTCATAGTTACTGTAAAAGGTATCCCTGATACAGATACGGGAATGGTGGTAGATATGAAAAAGCTAGGAGACCTTATTAAAGAGGAGGTTATAAATAAACTAGACCATCGAAACATGAATGAGGAAGTAGATTTTTTGAAAGGTAAAATTCCTACTTGTGAAATAGTAGTCATGGAACTTTGGAAAATCTTGGCAGATAAAGTAGCCTTGCTAGGCCCAGGTGAAGGGAAGCTATATTCGCTTAAGCTTTATGAGACGAATAAAAATTTTGTAGAATATTATGGGGAATAAATAGATAACTGAAATGCTCATACTCATTATTTTTTTTGTATTTTCTTCTCTTGCTGTTGGAGCCTCATTAGGAATGCTGTTCAGTAAAAATGTGCTTTACATTGCCTTTTTATTGTTATTGATTTTGATGAGTATTTCGGCTTTATATGTCTTGGCTGGTGCAGATTTTCTGGCAATAGCACAGATAGTTATTTATGTAGGAGGAGTATTGGTTTTGCTACTTTTTGGGATTATGCTTAGTAATCAGAGTCTCAAAGTAGGTATTCAAGAGAACTATGAGTCATTTGAAGCTCCACAAAGTGAAAATAAGAACCTATTTTGGGGTATTTTGGCAGGTATAAGTATGCTAAGTCTGCTTTCTTGGGCGATTTTACAAGCTGATTTCGAGAATCAACCCTGGCTAAAAGGAGCTGCTCAACGTAAAGAAATTATCAAAGAAAGTACGGTTAGTAGCTTAGGTATAGGCTTTATGACAGATTACGCTTTGGTATTTGAGCTAGTGGCACTGTTGCTTTTAGTGGCTTTAATTGGGTCAGTTACATTGGCAGCCTACAAACACAAAAATTAGTCTAAGAGTCGCTTTATAATATTATGCAACGGTATAAGACCAGTGCCACAGGATTTAAATAAGTAGTATATTTAAAATCAATTAAAATTTTGATAATCAGCTATTTATAAATTATTTAAATGCTATTCCGTTGTTTGTGTTTAGAAATGGCTACTAAGTTTTTATTTGAAATATATTTTCAATCTAGCCATTACGACACCAACAATTTTTCTGCATCACGTAATCATTCCATAAATCACAAAGCTTTGGATTCGATTTGTTGGAGACGAAATGACTGTAAACTACCTCTCATCCAATTATAAATGTATCAACAGTCATTTCTAACGGTTTGGCGCTTGGCGAAGAAGCGGATTTCGAAACACTAAACTGTCAACCCAGAACAAAATTTGATACGAGGTAGAATGTTCAATTAACCACTGAACCCGCTTTTTTGCCAAACGCCTGTTAGCACTTCGCCCTTCTTTTCTACCGTGTTTGTTTGTTGTCATTTCGTGTCTGTTGTGGTGCGTTGGCTTGGTAGCTCTTTTGCATTTTTTTATGGCTTTGTGTATTGGCTAAAAATGCAAATGTGTTACCAAAAGCGGTTGCTATTTTAGTGTCAGTTCGGTCAATATTTGTTTGATGTTTAAATGTTTTGCGTCTTGAATTTTCTTTGCGTGTTCTGCAACTAAATTTATCCAATCAAAAATTTTTGTTTTTTCGGTTGTTTTTGTTTCCCAATATTCCGAAAGTTCAAATGCTGATGTTTGCAAAATAGTTTCAACGATATTTGGAATATTATCAAACAAGTTCAGAAATATTCTTGGTACTTTTTGATATACATTTTTACCAATTACACAATCTCTTTTTCCTCCTGCTGTAAACAAATCCCGAACGTTTGGACAAACAACTGCTTCACGAGTTACCAACCAAATTGCAATTCGTCCAAATTTATCATTACTATTCCCGAAAAGTTCAGGGAAGTAAACCATTGAACTATTTTTCAGTTCTTGTTTTTCTTTTGCAGATAAGTTATTCCAAATTTTAATAACGATGCTACTTGGTTTACTATTGTTTTCCGCATCCATCCACCAAAGTTCTTCGCCTGGTTTTAGCTTGCTTTTATAGTAATCAACAATTGGTTTGATTGGACTTTCTTTCTTACGCAAAGTGTCATAAGGCATTTTTATTTTGTCGAAAATCGTTTTGCCTTGCTCCAAATTCATATCAATCAAATAACGTGGAGAATGCGTTACTACAACTTCGGAAAGTACTTCTTCATAAGGACGACAACGAAATTCTATTGGACTTGCCAACTTTGCGAACAGCATAAAAATTCGTTCTACATCATCAACTCTTGTTCCTTCCAAAACACTATTTCCCGTTGTTTTCCAATGGTTTTGAGTGGTGGTTTTAACCTCAATTCCATAATATTTTTTTGCGACAATATCTGGAAACTTTTGACCACCAATGAGTTCGATAGAATTTTCAAACGGTGTTCCAACTGCTAAATCCGTCATTACATCTCTTACATATGGTTCAAGATTTCTACCTATAAGTGTGGCAACTTTTTTTGATGAATTTTGAGCGTGAACATTCAACTCGCTAATTGTCGAGCCAAGCAATAAATCAAATTCGTTTCTATTTGGGTCTGAATTTACTGAAACTATCATTTTTACTTCTTAAAATATAAGTCCCAAATATCTTCAATTCTTTTAGCCAAATTGTATGCTAAAAGTGGTGGAACTGCGTTACCAATAATTTTATATGCTTGTGATGGACTAACCAAAAATGAACCTTTTCTACCGTTTTTGTTTTCAATAACAAAATCGTAATCAGGTGGAAAAGTTTGAATTAAAGCACATTCTCTAACAGTTAGTCGTCTTTCTTTCAATCCTTTGTTTAACTCACTTTCTATTTGTCCGCCATTTTCTTTTGAAAGTCTTCTAAATTCAATGTTACCGTGATGTTCAGAACGAATTGTAGGTGATATACTTGGAAGTTTTATTTCAGTTTGTCCTTGGCAATGTTTACCCATAAATTTTGCTTTTGAGTAAAACCTTTGGGATAAATCTTCTGTATTTTCAGGTTCATCTAAATGATTGAAAACATCTTTTAGCTGAACGAAATGTTTTAAATTTTCTCCTTCACCAGTGTAAGAATGAGTAGGTTTTGGATAAGGATTATATTGCTCTGAAATAATTTCTTTTTCTAATTCGGCTAAAACAGATTTTTTAAGTGCAGACTTTTTTATACCGATAAAAATCACTCTTTCTCTTGATTGAGGAACACCATAATTTGCAGAGTGTAAAACTTGTGGGTCAAGAACAATATAACCATTTTCGCTTGCTGATGAGAAATCTTTTTGAATGATTGATTTTACATCTCCAAGATTTACCAATCCTTTTACGTTTTCGGCAATGAAAATTTTTGGTTGAGTAATTTCAATTACTTCTTTCATCCACATATAAAGCTGTCCTCGAGTTTCAGCCGAAGCGGTTTTATTTTCTATTAAGTCTCCTTTGTGATTTTTGTGAGAAGTAAAGCCGTTTCTTTTTCCTGCAACACTAAAATCTTGGCAAGGAAATCCACCTGTTACAACATCGACATTTTCTGGAAAAACGTTTACACCATTGCGATACATTTTTACAAGGTCAACAATACTTTCCTTATAAAAATCTTCTGCATTATGTCCTTTTTTTGAAAAATGATTTACCCAAGCATTTCTTGCATCTACTAATATATCGTTAGCAAAAACAGTTTTAAACTTGGTTTTTTTGAGTTGAAGAAAACCATTTTTTAATTTTTTATCAATAAAATGTGGGGTTAGAATTTCATTTATTGATTGTTGTAAAACTGAAAAACCTCCTTCAAAACCTAAATCCATTCCTCCACAACCCGAAAAAAGCGAAAGAACATTTAGTGTTTCTTTTTCTTCGGTTGTTTTTAAACTTGTTTTCGGATAGTATAAAAAATCCAATTGCGGTTCTTCGACTACGCTTAATTCTCTTTCCATTATATCTGTTCGCATAGATTAGTTTTTTACAAGGTTAGACTTTAAATATTTCACCTTTTGTTCGGCAACTTTTAAAACTTTACTTGCACAATCTTCGTCTGCGATTTCATAAGCAATTCGGTCGCTGATAAATTGAACTAATAAATCTTCTTTATCGAGTTTTAGAATTTCAGCAAGTTTTATTATGTTTCCTTTGGTTGCTTTTCGCTCGTTTCGTTCAATTTTGCTTAAAATAGCTTGGTCAATGTCGAGATACGATGCTACTTGTCGAAGTAGTAAGCCTAAACTTTCTCGTTTTGCTCTTATTATCTGTCCTACTGTTTCCATTTGAATAATTTTACTTGACATCATTTGTCAAATATAAGTCGTCATTTTGAATTTCGCAAATTTGATTGTTTGTTTTTGGCTTTTGGTTTGGTTTTGTGCGGTTTCTTTGGGGTGTCGCATAACGTCAGTCCGTCTAAAAACTCTTCTCCTCAAAGATATTAAAATCCAAGAAAACTCCCTAACGTATAGAATGAAATTTATCCTAGGAAAAAACAGAGCCACTTGAAGAACTGGTATCGCCCGACAATGTGGTGCGGCGCATAGACCTTTTTGTGGAGAGCTTAGACTTAGCACCTTTGGGCTTTGATGACTGATTTCAGCGAAAACTGT
>JBBRUH010000236.1:0-8901 GCA_038248005.1 Cytophagales bacterium
ACAAAACTCTTTGTAACTACCTAGGTCTGTTTACTACAATTTAGCGTCTTTTTATATAATTATTTGAATAATTTAAGGTACTATATCTTTAAATTCAAGTTCTAAATATATCATTTGGCAAATGGTGAAGCAGGAAAAGTAAATATCTCAGGAGAAACTTATCAACTTATCAAAGAATAATTTCAATGTACTTACCGTGGGAAAATAGAAGCAAAAAATAAAGGAGAAGTGGAGATATATTTTGTGGAGGAAGTAAACTAAAATGAGGCTAATAAACTCTTAATTTTATAGAAGGACTGCACAAGAGAAAATAAGAACCTTCCAAGTTTTAAAACTTGGAAGGTTTCATCAATCTCTACTATTTTCACTAAAAAACCTTCCTTCTAAATCGCTGAAAGTCCACCATCTACTATCATAGAGTGGGCATTGACATAGGATGCATCTTCAGAGCAAAGATAAACGATAGCCTTAGCGATTTCTTCGGGTTGAGCGATGCGTTTCATCGGGTTTATTTGTCCCATTGTATTGAGGTCAAGACCACTGTCTTGTCTTACTAGGGAATCAATCACCATAGGCGTTTCCGTAAAAGAAGGGCAAATCGCATTGACTCTGATTCCTTTGCGGGCATACTCTACAGCCGCTACCTTGGTCATCCCTATTACGGCATGCTTGCTGGCAGTATAAGCCACATTGCGAGGCAAAGCCATCAGACCAGCCACAGAAGCAATATTGACAATGCTGCCTCCACCATTTGCTTTCATGTGGGCAAGTTGTGCCTTCATGCCATACCAAACTCCATTGACATTGATGTCCATCACTTTCTCAAACATATCATTGGGATATACATCCGTATAAGCCGCTACCCCGTCTATGCCTGCATTATTGACTGCTATATGCAGCCCTCCAAGCGTAGAGACGGTTTTTTGTATCCATTCTGAGACTTCTGCCTCTTTAGTAACATCTACTTTCATAAAAAAACACTTTCTTCCGAGTGCCTCTACCATACGACAAGTTTCTTGTCCTGCTTCGGTTTGTAAATCTGAGATAGAAATATCTGCTCCTTTTTGAGCAAAAATAAGGGCTGTTTGTCGCCCGATACCAGAAGCACCTCCTGTAATGGCGGCTACTTTTCCTTCAAATGATGACATAATTAAGTTGTTTTTATTAAAAATATTTGAGAAGCTAAAATAAACCTAAAAATAGTAACAAACATATTTTCAAAGACTTTTAACTCAATATCATTCAGGGCAAGAGTGTTTGGGGAGGATTTGTAAAGAAGTGAAATTTTTGGATGTTCGTGCTATTTAAAACTTGAATGTTCGAAAAAAAAGCATTAGTAAGAGATAAGTTATAAGTTATTGGGTTATTAAGTTATTGATAATGAGCATTTAGATCAAAATAACTGTCCATTTTATTTTTAAACTATTGCTTATCATTTTACCCATAAAAAAAGCCCATAATTTTGTTGTGGAGATGCTTAAAGTTTAATAGAGTATTTCGTCCAAATCCAACTAATCGCCTGTGGATACACAGGCAATGGCGAAAATTTATTAATATTTCATCTATAAAAAAAGCCCGTAATCTTCAAAATTATGGGCTTTTTTAAATTTATTTTTGGGCTAATTTTTCTGCTTCACTTGTGAGCTGAAGAGCCTTCTGAAATACATCATCTTCTTCGAGCATAATCGGATAATAGCCTTTTACATCCCAGATACTGCGTGCAATAAGTGCTTTGAGGTGGAGCTTGATAAGTGGTTTTGATTTTTGATACTCTTTCTCCTTGTACTCTACCCCTACTTCTTTGCCTAGCTTTACTATCTGTGCAAGCATCTGTTCATTTACTTCAAATTTATCTTTAAAACCTTTGGCAGACATTGCTTGAAGTTCTTTTTTGTGTGAGTTAGAATACTCCACAGCGTATTCTCGCAGTAAGTTTATTTTATAGAGTTCATTAAGATATTCATAACTAGTGCTATCCAGTGGCACAAAATAATCAGGCACAATACCACCACCACCATAGACTGTGCGTCCCTTAGAAGTTTTATACTTGAGAGATTTGTCATATCGGATGCTGTCTTTGTTAAAAAGTTCTCCGTGAGTCAATCTATCTTCTATGTCTTTTTCATACGATTCATAGGGTTTTTGGATAGAACGACCGCTGGGTGTATAATATCTAGAGATAGTAAGGCGAAGTTCTGAGCCATCTTGAAGGTCAATCGGGGCTTGCACCAAGCCTTTGCCAAAAGAGCGTCTTCCTACGATGAGTGCACGGTCATTGTCTTGCAATGCCCCTGCTACTATCTCAGAAGCTGAAGCACTTCCTTCATTGATAAGCACTAGCACAGCACCCTCTTCAAATAGCCCGTCTAGCTTAGCACGACTCTCTGAATCATATCTAGAGCCTTTACCATCTGTATAGACTATTTTAGGATTTCCACCTACGAGTTCATCTACCATATTAATGGCACGATCCATATACCCACCTGGGTTATCACGCAAGTCTAAGATAAGAGATTGCATTCCTTCTTTTTTGAGGTTTTGAAGGGCTGATCTAAATTCACGGTAAGTACCTTCTCCAAAACGACTTACTTTGATAAAGCCTGTTTTATCATTAACCATTAGGCTGGCTTCTACCGAATAGCTAGGAATTTTATCTCGTGTAACCTTGTATTTAGTAATTCCTTTTACACCTCTTCTGATGATGCCTAACTCTACTACTGAACCACGCTTACCTCTGAGCCACTCAAATACCTTGTTATTATCTGGTTTAATCTTAGGCCCAGCCACATCTTTACCATCTACACTCACTATTTTATCTCCAGACTGAAGCCCTACTTTCTCCGAAGGTCCTCCACTAAGAGGAGCTACTACATAGATCGTATCTCTAAAAATATTAAACTCTACACCTATCCCGTCAAAATCACTTTCAAGCTGCATATTGTATTTTTCTACATCTTTGGCTGGGATATAGACAGTGTGAGGGTCTAGCTTCTCGAGCATCTTCTCTATAGAATAATCTATTAATTCTTCGGTATTGACTGAATCTACATAGCTTTCATTGACATGGTTCAGAATCTCCTTGTACTTTGCATATCCGTTTGCTAGTGCTTGAAGCTGTGTATTGTTGCCAAATATAGTTGCCCCTAAAAGAATACCACCTGCAATTGCAAGTGTGAGTAACAGAGGTAATTTGATTTGGTAAGGTGTGTTTTGAATAGGTTTGTTCACTTTTTAAATTAGTTTTATTTTAAGATAAAATCAAAATTCAGGTAAAATAGTTTTTATTTAGAAAATCAAACGTTGAAAATCTACCTAAATTTAACCCATAATACACAAATTTGGTGAAAATCTAATATATATTGTTAGATTTTATAGGTTTTAGCTTATCGTTATGATATTTTTCACGTTATTTACTTTTTAAATATTAACTTATTAAAGTATAAAAATGTATGCAATTACAATTAACTAAATTAGTCTTGATTTTAGCAATGTTTATTAGTTTTCAGCAAATTACTTTTGCTCAAAACAAGAAAGCAATAGCTAATACCAAAGCAGTTACCTATCAAGGAATAGTCTATGATGACCTGCCTGCAACGCTTACTATCACTTCTGACAGACAAACTGGTAGATTTACATTGACTGTAAATTTAATCGGTACTGAAGAAGAATGGTCTCATGATACAGAGTTTTCTCCTAATTATGATGACTCAAGAATGCGTTTCCATGGTTATGGTGTTGGCAATGATAGTGGTATTTTCCTCTATGACATTTCTAGTGATTTGGGCAAATCAGAAAAATCTGTCTTATCAGGCTATAGCTACTCTGCTGCTGATAACTATGAAATTAGAAAAATGGTGTTTTTTATTCAGTAAGGTAAGTTCTGAATGATAAATGATGAATTTGTAATAATCTGATTCTTAAATAAATTGAACAGTTATTTTTAAAAGTGTTACTTAGGATTGAGGAGTTAAGTTATTTTAATCAATGACTCAATCGTCTACTTTATTTTCTAATCACATAAAGATAAAACCCTTGAAGAGTTTTCACTCTTCAAGGGTTTTTGTTTTGACACCTCTAAAATACTTATCCAAAATTAAAAGTCAGCGTTTGTTTCAAATCAGGGTGAACACTATGGCTCACAGGACAAGCAGACAATTATGCTTATGATTTACTTCAGTCATTGGGCTATCAACCCGAAGGACGGAAGTGCCGCATGGAGAGCAGGAAATCAATTTCGTCTAGCTTTGATTGGTCAGGGAGTTTCAGCATCACATGGTTCTGAACGTACTCATAAAAGAGCCATTGAAGCTACCATTGATTTGTGTATGGCTTATATTGAGAATATGTAATTTGGGGGATGAAATTCGTGAATGAAAGGTCTAATATTCTCTAAAAGTCTTTTAAATGATAATAAATAAAGTGAATCCTCACCCCTCTTCCCTCACTCTTTGAAGTGTTTTTTGGATTTTTACGGTTTCGCTGATAATGCGAATATGTTTTTGTAAAGTTTCTTTGATTTCTTCTTTTTGATTTTCTAAAAAAGATTCCTCGGCTTCTGGGTCTTGGTATTTTCCTGCCAAAGCCTGCAACAGCCATTCTAGGGTAAGTTGCTTGCCTAGCTGATGCTCAAAAATCTCCGAAGGAAGCTGCTGAATTAACCATTCACTGTGTTGGTCTTGCAGCAGAATACTAGACTCTTGACTCAAAAACTTCGCTTTAAATGTCTTAACTCGCTTGCGTAGGTATCTCTCCGTGATTTTAAGAGGACGGGCATAGCTTTCTTCCTCCCTCAGATGCAAATCAAGCAAGGTTCTCCCCCACTCTACCCATGCCCAAAAATCATTTAAGAGCGGAATTTGAAGTTCTTCTAGTGTATGACTGGCTTCAAAAGAAGTAACCTGCAAAACTGCATAGACGTACTCAAAAATGTCTGAGTGCTTGATTTCTCTTTCCAAGTCTATCTCTCTGCGAGCAGCCTCTTCCATATATTCATCCAATAACTGCAAAGACTCCTCTCCCTCCACAAAATAGCGATGAAGTGTATCATAACTTTCCTTGCCTCTGGAATAGCGTTTGCCCATTTGCTCAAAGGCTTTTTTCATCCTCAAAAAAATCTCCTTGAGACTTTTGAAGTTTACTTGTGTGGCTTCATTAGGCTGGTAGATATTCTTGAATAGCTGTTTTGCAAAAGCTACATTTTCACTCAATTGCACCAAAGGTCTCAGCTCTACGGCAAGCTCAGGTTCTACTTGGCAATCTTCCAAATGGCTCATATTAAGCAAGTTCTGCAAAGAAAGTCTAAGGCTTTCGGATTGTTCTTGCCATTGTGTTTCGTAGTATTCTTTGAATTTTTGCAAGGCTTTTGACCTGATATTCTCTTGAGGTTTGCCTTGTGCATCATATCTATACTGGCTTAGGCTGAATGTTTTGCCCATAAAGTTACGAGCAACAGGCAAAGTACTCGCCCAAGTGCTTTGCTGTTTGGCACTGATATGCAGATGCACAAAAATCTGAGCGTGATTGGCTTTGAATATCTTAACGAATTGCCCTCCTTCATTCCAGAGTTTTGAATCAAAATAGACCTTCGTTTCTTGAAAAGGATGAGTGGCTAATTTGATTGTCTTCTGAGTATCAAAGCTAAGTTGAGGAGAAGAAAACAAAGCAGTTGTATGTAGTTTTTGAAGGACTTTTGAGTCTCTAGGAGCTGTATCAGAGAGATATTTGACTACTTTTTCTTGCAATTTAGCTTCCGAATCATCCCATAATTCACTATTTTTAGAAAGTGAAAGACCTGTAAAATAGGTAGAAAAGATGCCTTCATTTATTTCGCCGATGGCTGTATCTTGTGCCAACAGAGGATAAAACTCTTTTGTCTTATTTTTAGTGTTAGGTCTTGATTTGGGAAGATAAGCAGAAGGAGCTTCCTCGAGTACTTGAGAGTCAGAATCAGCAAAAATATCTTGAAGTGCTTTCCAACTTAAAGGAAATTGTAGTTTTGGAATTTGATGGTATTTTGGTGTAAATACTTGATTCTGAGTAGCTATTTTTTTAATGGCAAAGACTAAACTATACTCACTTTGTGGAAACTTCCAAGTATGAATATTTGAAAAATGAATTTGCCAATCAGTTAAATGATTTACTTGCTTGTCATCAACTAGACCTGCAAATAAACCCGAATCAGCCAACATTTCTGCATTTTGAGTAATGTCAGAAAATTCCAGTAAAAAAATAAAAGAGAAAGAGCTTTTTTGTAATTTTTGCAATACTTTTTGTTCTTCTGAGACAGGAGAGAAGAGTGTAGGCTGGAGACTTTCCCAGCTAGATTGGCGAAGTTGGGTAAGTTTTCCCCAAGTTAAATTGGGTATTTTTTCGGAAAGTTCCTCATGCTGAAAGCAGTCGTAATATTGGAGTAGATTTTCATTGTGCCAAAAGAAATCTTCTGATAATCTATTTTTCAAACCCTTTTTGGGCAAAAAATCCATACAATGATGGAGTAACCCTTCACCCATGCTACCTTGCAATAAAACCTTTTTTTCTTTGTCTTTCAATGAATAAGAGAGGTGTTTTTGAGCGTAAAAATCAGCACCAGCAAGCACAAAAGGTAAATACTCTTGAATGGTTTCTCTAACTTGAGGTTTATATTGAGATGATTCTAACTTACTCTGAATGAGTGTATTAGAGCTTATATTTTGATGCTTGCTAAGAAATTCTTCGAGCCAATTTTGAAAAGAAATGGAAAAATCAAGTGGATGTGTCTTTTGCAGACTTTTAAGGACTGTATCAAATTTATATGCAATCAGAGGCATTTTTTGGGAAGACTTTACTTCATTACTCTTTATTCTTTGGTAAGTAGTATAGAAATAGTGCATAGCGAGTAGCTCCATTCCCTGTTCTTTTTGGAAATTATTTTCCCAAAAATCTTGATACAAAGCCTGCAACATACGCCAAGCAGGATGTTGTCGAGAAAACAGCTTGTGCGAGTTTTTCCAATGGTTAAGTTCTTTTTGCCAAAGTTTTAGTATTTCCCAATCCATTCCCTGCTCCATTTTTGATGGAGAATTGTTCTCTTTTTGAGTTATTTTTTGAGAATGAAGCGTATGAAGCATAGAATTCGCTACTTTAATAAGCAATTATCTACAAATTTATAAAAAAATTAGCATTGTAGTCTATTTTTAACTGTCAATATTTTACAAAAAAAATTGGTATATACGACTATCTCACCTTCACTGATTATTCTGTTTTATTACAAGCAAAAAATCCAAAAATGAAACAAAATTCCAAAAATGAGATTAAAGTCTTAAAATAAAATAATTCCTAAAAATAAAAATAATATCATATTTGGGAATGATTTATGCTAATATTATTTTTTTAACATTAAAATATTTACTTATGTCTACAAATAAACTTCTAACTTTACTCTTTCTCATACTTTTACCTACTCAAAGCCTCTTTTCCCAGACTTGTAGCCCTACCTTAAATGGTGCTAAAAATTATAGCAGTTTTGGCTGTGCTACGACCCTAACAGCACTCACCGTTAATGATATAGGAAAGGATGAACAATTTACTTTTGATGTAAACCTCACAGTAAATGGAAATGCTACTTTAAACTTTGAAGGGAATGGGAGTAATATTATCATTGCCAGTGGAGTAACAGTTACTGTTACAGGCGACTTAAATTTTAATGGAAACAGTGCTCCCAAAGATTTTATAGTAAATGGCACACTCATAGTACGAGGAAATATGAATGCTCAAAATAATATTACGTATAAAGGCAATGGACAAATCACTGTAGTTGGCACTTGGCAAAATAATGGGCCAAACTCAATCTGTGCATCTCCTTGTAACCTCACATTTAATGTAAATAATTGCTTACAACCTGATAATCCTATTTGTCAAGCTGCCTTTGCTCCACCTCTTCCGATTACTTTATTAGGCTTTGAAGTAAGTTACAGAGAAGACAAATTACTTTTTGTGTGGCAAACTTTATTAGAAGAAGACAATAGTTTTTTTACGATAGAAGCATCACAAGATGGCCAAAATTATTCTGCTTTAGCTACAGAAGAGGGAGCAGGAAATCATATAGGCTTATTATCTTATCAAAAAGAAGTAGAGTTTGAGGAACAAGGACTATACTATTTCCGCCTTAAACAAACCGATATAGATGGCAAATTTAGTTACTCACAGACTGTCGCATTAGAGATAAATTATTCTCTATCAAATCTAAAAGTATATCATGATATGAATGTGCCCAATAGTATTTATATCAAAGGAAATCGTGGTAATCAAAATATCAATATTACTGTGAATGATGTTTTGGGAAGGAAATTATACAGTGGAATTATTTCTTCTTCAAACTCCAACACAGAATCACAACAAGAAATCAGATTAGAGCAAAACGCTTCTCCTTTTTATATCATACGATTAACACAAGGCAACGAGTTTAAGAGTATAAAAATTTAATATTTATCCGTATTGTAAGTACTTAACTCACTCTCTTTTCAAAAAAATTCTTCCCCTTAAATAAAAAGAGGAAGAATTTTTTATAATAATAACTCACATTTCTATTTTATGAGTTTATCTATTTCTTTTTGATTAACCTCTACAGAGTAGCGTTTGCGAAGAGCTTCAAGCCATTCTCTTTCCAATAATATTTGATAATCTGAAACTCCAAAACCACGTGCTTCTTTGTAGGTTTTAGGGCGAGGCTCTTTCAAATCATATATTTCGATATAGACAGGCTTGTTACCGTCATAAATGGTATAGCTTCCTGGCTTCCATTCTACTTGATTTAGATAAGAACTTTTACCTTTTTCAAATACCCCTTCTGTTATCTTTAAAGCTCCCTCTGAATCAGAATTGAAGATATTTTCTAATTCTTTTTTATCCGTAGAATAGATTTTG
>JBBRUH010000237.1:0-8890 GCA_038248005.1 Cytophagales bacterium
CTTTTTAGTCCAGAAGATTTGTTCTCTTACCATTGAACCTAGTTCAATGTTCTTACTTTGTGCGTGACTATTTGTCACGCACAAATAGTGTTTTCCTTCTACTAGTTCTGAACTATTACGTTTTTTATGTTGTCTAATGGCTGATTCGTCCACTCCGTAGGCTTCAGCCACGAGTCTAGTTTCCATAAGCCATTCCTGGGTTTCATCTGGTCTTACATAGATGGTAAGTTCTTCAAATTGGGTTTCAATGAGGAGTTGTTGTGAGTTATTTTCCATGGTATTGAGATATTTATATTGTGATGAAATTATTACTATTACATTCTAACTCCTTGATAATCAAATCCTCTGACCAATCTCTGAATAACTTTGCCCTTGCTGATTTGATGAAAAAACCTAAGCGAACTATACCTTTTTTAGTCCAAAAAGTCTGCTCTCTGACCATGTTTGGTAGTTTGATACCTATTTTTTGTGCGTCAGTAATGCTGACGCACAAAAAATGCTTACCTTCTATAAATTCATCAGAGTTCTTTCTTTTATGTTCTCTTATTGTACTCTCACTCACCCCATAGCCTTCAGCTACAAGTTTAGTTTCCATGAGCCATTCATGAGTTTCGTCGGGTCTTACATATATAGTAAGTCCTTCAAATTGAGTTTCAATAAGGATTTGTTGTGGATTCATACAAGTAATTTTTAATCCCATGTAAAAATACAGAACGCAATACCAATAATCAAATTTTTAAAGCCTATTTTTTATATTTTGCAAAAAATTGTTCTAAAAGTTTCTGGTAGGCCTTAGAAATACTTTGGTATCTTCCCGTTTCCCATTCAGAAATCTTGGCTTGACTTACATCCAATCCCTTTGCAACTTGCTTTTGTGTTAAGCCATGCTTCTTTCTCAGTTCTTTGAGTTTTTCTCCTGTAAATAATACTTTTTCTTCGCTCATAATATGTTTTTTGTGTAAAGATATATTTTTCAGTAGAATAGCTCAAGGGATTTTGATAAGTTTTATTCTTAAAACTAAAATTTAAAACAGGTTTCTATAAAAAAAATCTTTTACTTCCTGTTTTTTTCTTAAACTTGCTTTTAAAAATACCATGAATTTATGAAAAGATTACTTGTGAAGAATTTCTTACCCATTCTGTTCTGTTTGGTTTTACTCCAAACGAGTGTTGCTCAGACTTCCTCAAGAGTTTATCAAAGCCACACTTGGCAAAACGATGTACTTACTGTAAGAAGCAATGATGGTATATTAACTATCCGTCCTTTTTCTGAAAAAATAATAGAGGTCTCTTTTGAAAAAAATGGCTTTCAAAATCCTGATTCCTCTCATGCGGTAGTTCTTAACCCTCAAAAAGGGATTGCTGAGATGTCAGAAAACAGAAATGTAATCATGCTCAATACTTCTGGGCTTAAGCTCCAGATTAGCAAAGAAAACTGCCAAATAAAGTTCTCTTATAAATACCAAAACACCACCGAAGAACAAGGAGGATTCTTTGAGAATGATAGCTTACAAGGATTTTCTTTTAAACTCAGTAATACCGAAAAACTTTATGGAACTGGTGAACGAGCTTTGCCACTCAACCGCAGAGGCTACCGATTAGCACTCTACAACCGTCCTGATTATGGCTATTCGGCTCATTCTGAGTTGATGAATTATAATATTCCTTTGGTGATGTCTTCTGAGAAGTATATGATTTATTTTGATAATGCTCCAAAGGGATTTATTGATTTGGGTAAGACTGAGCCTAACACGCTCAAATTTGAAACTATAGGTGGTAAAATGACCTACTATCTTCTCTCAGGAGATAATTTTTATGAGATAATGGATGCTTATACAGATCTCACAGGCAAGCAGCCACTTCCTCCTCGATGGGTTTTGGGTAATTTTGCTTCACGCTATGGCTACAGAAGCGAATCTCAAGCTAGAGAAATACTAGCTAAATTTCCAGAAGAAGATTTTGCTGTAGATGCTATTGTGCTTGATCACTTTTGGTATGGCAAAGGTGAAATCAAGAAAAGTGTAGCAATGGGGGACCTTGATTGGTATGCTCCTAATTGGCCTAATGGAGAGCAAATGGTTAGAGATTTTTTGGATAAAGGTGTCAAAACAGTGCTTATTTCACAGCCTTTTATCTTGACCAAGTCTAAAAATTTTGAATACCTCTCCCAAAATAAGTTACTCGCCTTAAATGACAGTGGCAAGACAAGTATCATCCCTGATTTTTATTTTGGAGAAACAGGTTTGCTTGATATCTTTAAACCAAAAGCCCAAGATTGGCTTTGGCAACAGTACAAAAGACTGACTCTGCAAGGGGTAGCTGGTCATTGGGGAGATTTGGGTGAGCCAGAAATGCACCCTTCTGAGATGATACACGTGGCAGGCAAAGCAGATGATGTACATAATATCTATGGACACTATTGGGCAAAAACAATTTTTGAGGGATATAAAAAAGACTTTCCTGATGTAAGACCCTTCATTTTGATGCGTGGAGGTTTTGCAGGTTCTCAGCGTTTTGGCTTGATTCCATGGTCAGGAGATGTTTCTAGGTCTTGGGGTGGTTTACAATCTCAGCCTTCATTGGCTCTCAATATGGGTTTGGCAGGTTTGGCATATATGCACTCAGACTTAGGAGGATTTGCAGGTGATGAGCCTAATTATGAGCTGTATGGTAGATGGCTACAATATGGAGTATTTCAGCCCATTTACCGCCCACACATGCAAGATGCAGTGCCAGCAGAACCTGTTTTTTATGGAGATAGCATACAGAGTATCGTCAGGAAATCTATCAATCACCGCTATGAGTTACTGCCTTATCACTATACAATGGCTTTTCAAAATCATACTGAGGGCAAGCCTTTAATGCGTCCTTTGTTTTTTGAAGAGCAAGATAATGAAGAGGTCTTTGAAATCAATGATACATATCTATGGGGAGATGCGTTTTTGGTAGCTCCTATCTTGAATGAAGGACAAAAAGAACGCAAAATATATCTTCCAAAAGGAAAACAGTGGTATGACTACTGGACCAAAGAAGTCTATCAGGGAGGGCAGTGGATTACAATGCAAACAAAAGCAGAAACGATTCCTGTATTTGTCAAAGCAGGGGCATTTATCCCAAAAATTCTAGCATTCAAAAATACTGATAAATATACTTCTCAAAACCTTACCATAGAGTTTTACCTCAATCCAGAAATCTCAGAGGCTACATCCATAGTGTATGAAGATGATGGACATACTCGCCAAGCTTTTGAAAAAGGAGAATATGAATTATGGCAATTAGAATATAAAAAAGAAGATGAAAAACAAATAATATCTATCCAAAAGGGAAAGACAAGCTATGCTAACGCACCCCAAAATAGAGAAGTGCGTTTTGAAATCTTTGGAATAAACATTGCTCCTAAAAAAGTAAGACTTAACGGGAAAAAAGTATTGAGAACACTCTATTTTTATAAAAGAGGTAACTCTAGCCTAACTGTAAAAGGAATCTGGAATCAAGAAGATAAATTAGAATTAAGCTGGTAATCTATAAATTATTATTATATTTGATAGACAAAATTTTATAAAAAAATTCTTCTTAAGTAATTCTTAAGAAGCAATGACCACTAATACCTATAAAAAGTCCATCTACACCAAAACGATAAACATCTTATTTTCGTAAATAATCTAATACTCAAATAAATCTAATACTAAATCCCAAACTTATAATACAATGAAAAAAACAGCTTTAATTATTGGAGGAGCAGTAGTCCTGCTACTCATTGTAGTTTTATCTATGATGTTTGTAACCATACAGCCTGGTACAGTAGGCGTAGTTACACATTTTGGAGCGGTACAAAAAACCGTATTACCCGAAGGCATTCACGTGGTTGTCCCCATTCGTACTAAGGTAATTCCTTTGAATGTGCGAGTACAAAAACTAGAAGTAGAAGCCACTGCTTCCTCACGTGACCTACAGATTGTAACTTCTAAGGTAGCACTCAATTTTTATTTATCTCAAACGAATGCTTCTAAAATCTATCAAGAACTAGGCGTAGATTATGAAAAAAACATCATTCATCCTACTATCCAAGAGTCGGTAAAATCTGCCTCAGCACGCTACACTGCCGAAGAGCTGATTACCAAGCGTTCTAAGGTCAAAGATGATGTCTATAATTATATCAAAAAACGATTAGGCACTAACAATATCATTGTTACTGATTTTTCTATTGTAGATTTCAGTTTCTCGCCTGAATTTAATAAAGCCATTGAGCTAAAAGAAGTAGCCAAGCAAAAAGCTCTTACTGCCGTCAATGACCTTGAGCGTATCCGTACAGAAGCAGAGCAAGCCCGTGTGCAAGCACAAGGTGAAGCTGATGCACAACGCTTAGTCCGTGATGCTGTTGATGATAAAATTATCCAACTCAAAGCCATCGAAAAATGGAATGGAGTGATGCCTATAGTGCAAGGCGAAGGTTCAAGTTCTTTTATAGATGTAACCGCTATTGCCAAAGCAAGAAAGTAAAATACTAAAGTATAATTATTCATATCCCCTGATGATATTCAATTCGTTAGGGGATTTTTTATGTTTTAAGAAGGTTAAGTTTATGGTTTGTCATTTGTTGCTAGCAAGCATTTATTGAAGCCAAGTCATAAAAATACTTAAAATCAGATATAAAGTTAAAATTCTTTAAATTCAAAGGAAAAAACGGGTATCAGAGCTAGATTATTGATATTTTTTTAGAATTTTGATTAGAGAAATAGAAGCAATTAGATAAGCTAATTTTGAAATCAATCATGAAAAATAAAAAAACATCCGAAAAACATCATTCATTTATCAGCCTATATGCAATCATACTTATCAGTCTAAATATATGGTTTTTGGGAAGTTGCTCTAATCAAATGCAGCCAGATGGTGGACCCAAAGACAGTCTTAGACCCTTTATCCAAAGTAGTATTCCTCAGAATCAAGGGATAAATTTTAAAGGAGAAAAAATAGTTCTAGTTTTTAATGAATGGGTGCGTGAAAAAAACCTCAGACAAGAATTACTCATCACCCCTCCCAATACCAAATACACACACAAAATCATCAAAAATAGATTAGAAATCACCTTTGATGAACCACTTAAAAGTAATACTACCTATAGTTTTAGCTTCCGAGAAGGCATAGAAGATATCACCGAAGGTAATAAAGCAGTGATAGACACTCTCAATAGACAGCCACTCAAGATTGCTTTCAGTACGGGACCAATTATTGACTCTATGAAAATCTCAGGACAAGTCAAAAACAGACTCAATGATAAGATGCTAGAAAAAGTTGTCATTGCCCTCTACAGAACAGATGATACCTTAAACCTTGCCGAAGACGCTCCTTATTACTATACTATCACTGATAAAGAAGGGAATTTTAAGCTAGAAAATATCAAATCTGGTGAATATAAGTTTTATGCTTACTTAGATAAAAATAGCAATACCCAATACAATGAGCCAGAAGCCATTGACTTTTTTACAGAAGTCATCAGACTTGAGGGAGATAGCGGATTCATCAATGATATTACTTTTAAACTATCCCCAGAAGACCATACTGCCCCAGAAATAAAGAGTAAATCCATTAATGGTCTCAATTATCAGATAGATTATGATGAAGGTTTGGATACTTTTCAGATTACTAACCTTAATGCTATTAGTACTCAATCACTAAGTTATCAACTTAAAAATAAAGGTAAAACCTTAGAATTTTACAATAGTGCAGAAGTCTATGATAGCCTATCAATAGCGATTATGGCACAAGACTCCTCTGGCAATATAGTAAAAAATGAAGTTATGTTTGCTTTCAAAAATCCCGAAGAAGAAAAAGAAAGACGTAACAGAAGAGAATCAAGCAAACCATCTTCTAGTCTCAATTTTGAAATAAAAACAAGTGCTGGAACTACCTTTGAAAGAGATTTTGAGTTAGTTTTTGAATTTGAAAAACCTGTAAAAGATATTGATTTTGATAAGATTATCTACATCCCTGATGAAGATAGTAGTCGAATAGCTCCTTTAATCAATAGAGACAGTACCCAATTTTACCAATGGAACAATACTCGTTCTGAGCTAAGAGTTAAATATCCAAAGTTCTTTTTTAGCAAAAAAATACGCATCAATGCAGATACAGCAGCTTTTATCTCTGTACTCAATGACTCTACTCGTCTTTTGAGTAAAGTATTTGAGCGCAAAGAAGTAGGTGATTTTAGTAGTATTTATGGTCAAGTAAGCACCCAAACGCCTCATTATATCTTACAACTCCTAACAGAAAATGGTGAGCTCATAGGTGAGCGAATCAATCCTGTCAAATATGAATTTAACTATCTGCGTCCTGGTACTTACAAACTCAGAATCGTGATAGATACAAACCAAAATAACCGATGGGATGCCTCCGATTGGATCAATAATATCAGAGCTGAGGATATTATTTTTCCAGTTATACCCAATGAAGGTAAACTGCGAGAACGCTGGGATATAGAAGCTTTGATAGAATTTTAGCGTTTTTAAATTTTTCACATCATAAAAACATAAAATCAGCTGAAAATATTTTGTGGATAACTTTGTGGATAAACACCTATTTTTTCCACATTAACAGAAAATCGTATGTGGATAAGCTATTTTTGGCATAGTAGTACGCAAAACGGCTTATCCACAACTTTTAAAAATCTTGTGGATAAACGGCATTTTTTTGTGGATAAACGCCTTAGTTATCCACTTTTAGTGTGTATAAATAAGCCCTCTTTGTGGATTAAATTTTAGACTGTTTATAACACTCTATTTATACACGAGTTATTCACTCACTTATCCACTAGAAAAACGACCTTATCCACGCTTATATATTTAACAATTACTCATGTAAAGTTGTGGATAAATCTGTGGATATGTTTATAACTATCTATTTAACAAAGACTTACTATGTTAATATATATTAGCAAAATGACCTTAGAAGTACCAAATCAGTATTTTTCAAAAGTTATCAACGTCATGATGATAATGACGATTTACTATATATTATATATATTAATTAATGATTAAGGGAGTGTTAAAAAATCCTCCCTTCCTTTTTTCGTTAAAGACTTAATGGGTCATTTTTTCGTATTTGAAAAGCCCAGTTATTTTATCTAATTTAGAGGTCTAAGAATAAACAGAAGTAGAGATGTACACTAAAATTATTGTTTTTACATTACTCATCATTGGCTTAACAAATTTTAATGCTTCTGCGCAAGAAGCACTCGATTTAGAACTAGCAGAAGAATACTACAGCAGACAGGAATACGAAAAAGCAACCGAGCTATACGACAAACTTTCAAATAGTAATCGTAATCTACCTCTAATCTATAAAAACTACCTCAAAGCACTCTTTGAACTCAAGAATTTTAAAGAAGCAGAAAAACTGATTAAAAAAATCAATAAGCAAGAACCAGAGAATCCCGTTTATGCTATTGACTACGGATATTGGTGGGAGTTGCAGGGCAAGATGGATAAAGCCATAAAAGAATATGAAACAGTCATAGATACTTACAAAAAAGTAAATACAACTGTAATCAAAGCAACTGAGCATTTTTTAAGAATTCAACAGACTGACTTTGCCCTTAAGATGCTATTGGCAGGTAGGAAAAGTGATAAGAATCAAGCTGCCTTTGCTATTGAGATAGCTCAAGTTTATACATTGATAGGGCAGACTGATAAGATGATAGAAGAATATTTATTGTATGCCATCCAAAGCCGCAGTAATTCTGAGCAAATCAAAGGCTTGCTTCAGGATAGACTTACCAAAGCAGAAGAGTTTGAAAAACTCGAACAAGTACTACTTACCCAGCTTCAAAAAGACTCAAAAGAAGTAACTTACAATGAATTATTGTTGTGGCTTTACTTGCAACAAAAAAGATTTTATCGAGCCTTTATCCAAGCCAAAGCTCTTGATAAACGCTACCGTCTAGAAGGCAGTGAACTTTTTGATATAGGATTAATTAGTATGCGGAATGGTGATTATAAAAGTGCCCAAACTATTTTTGAGTATATCATAGAAACCTACAAAGGAGGAGAATACTACTCACAAGCCAGAAGTCAGTATATCAAAGCAAAAGAAGAAGTAATCAAAAGCACTTATCCACTAGATTTAGAAGGAATCAGGTCGTTGATAGTAGATTATCAAAATCTGATAGATGAAGTAGGTAAAAACTACAGAACCTTTGATGATATCAGAAGTATGGCTCAACTATATGCCTTTTACTTGGACGAAAAAGACAAAGCTATTCAGATTTTGGAAGAAGCAATACAGTTAGGTGCTGGTAGAAATGATTTTATAGCAGAGTGTAAAACTGATTTAGGAGACATTTATCTACTCAAAAATGAACCTTGGGAAGCTACTCTACTCTACTCACAAGTAGAAAAACTAAAACCAGAGCATCCACTAGGTTACGAAGCCAAACTACGCAACGCCAAGCTTTCTTACTATAAAGGTGAGTTCGAGTTAGCACAAGAGCACCTTGATATTTTAAAAGAAGCTACTACTCGTGAAATAGCTAATAATGCTATGGAGCTTAGTTTACTTATCAGAGACAATCTTGTTTTTGATACCACAGGTACCGCATTGAGAGAATTTTCCCAAATTGAACTTATTTTGTTCCAACACAAGGATGATGAAGCCCTAAAAGGATTAAAAAATATGCTAGGTGACTATCCTAAGCATAGCATTAGAGATGAAGTACTTTGGAGAAAGGCTAATTTGCTTCTTAAAATGTCAAAACCAGAAGAAGCATTAGTGGATTTAGAGATGATTATGAACGAGTATAGTGAAGATATTTGGGGTGATGATGCTCTCTTTCTAATGGGTAAAATCTATGAAGAAGACCTCAAAAACAAGGATAAAGCAGAAGAAGTCTATA
>JBBRUH010000238.1:0-8885 GCA_038248005.1 Cytophagales bacterium
CTTTTTGTCTAGGTTGCCAGTAGGTTCATCTCCCATGATAATTAGTGGCTCATTAATCAATGCCCTAGCAATGGCAACCCGCTGTTTTTGACCGCCACTTAGCTGATTGGGGTACTTCATTGCCTCATTTTCTATTCCTAGTATTTTTAATTTCTCATAGGCATTGTGTTCTACTTCTTGGGTGGTGAGCTTTCCAAATTTGAGCCCAGGCAAGGTGACATTTTGCAAGTTATTAAATTCATTGAGTAGGTAATGAAACTGAAATACAAATCCGATTTTTTCATTTCGCACCTTTGCTAATTCTGCATCTTTTTTACGATTCATGCTGATGCCATCTAGCAACAGTTCACCTTCATAGTTGGTATCCATAGTAGATAAAATGTATAGTAAGGTTGATTTACCACAGCCCGATTTCCCAACAACAGAAACGAACTCACCTGCGTAGATCGAAAAACTCACATCCGTTAGTACCTTGACAGTGATAGGATTATGAAATGATTTACTAATACTTTTGGCTTCTATGACTTTCTTTTCCATGTTTATTTTCCTCGGATGATATCTACTGGATCTATTTTGCTTGCTTTTCTGGAGGGAAAGTATCCTGCTAAATAGGTAGTGATGATGGAAAAAATTGCTCCAATCAAATAGAATTTTGGATTATAGTCAATTGGATAGGTTTTTACGGTTGGCAAGGAAGGTGTATTGAAAGGGATTTGACCAATCAAAGCTGAAAGTCCTAGCCCTAAGATTAGCCCAAGTGCTCCACCCAAAAGACCAATGGTCAAGGCAATGGTGATAAAAATAGCATTGACATCTTTTCCCGAAAAACCTGTTGCTTTTAGAATGGCAATAGAATCCATTTTTTCATAAATCATCATGTTCAAAATATTATAAATCCCGAATCCAGCCACAATGAGCAATGTAATGCCCACTGCATAAGAAATCATTGTCCGCACCGAACTACCCGTTTCAAATTGAGCATTGGCAGTTTGAATGTCAATTGCCTCTGTTTCAAATAGTATGTGGTATCTTTTGGCAAGGGCTGGAGCTAGGGTCATATCAAATAATTTAATCTGAATATCCGTGATATAGCTAGGCGATTTCCCGAGTATTTTTTGAGTAGTGGCGAGTGTCGCATAGCTTTGAACTTTGTCTATTTCTTCTATGCCAGATTGAAAGAAACCAAGTACCTTCAAAGGAAATCGAGTGCCATCACTGGTCGTTATTTGAATATTGTCACCAATCTGAACCAACATTTTCTTTGCAGCACCTATGCCCAAAATAATACCATTGGGGATATTTTTTAAGTCCGTAGTTTTGCCTTGCACCACATAATCCTGAAATGTAAAAAGCCTATTTTCTTCATCTACATCAATACCATTGATTACGCCTGTCAGGTTAATCGCCCCTACATTATAAAAAATAGGAACTGTAGTTTTCGGTGCAACCCCTCGTACATTGGGGTCATTTTTCAGGGCTTTGATGATGGCTGCACTGTTGCGAATTTCCAGCAACTCATTTTTTGGTTTGATGTGCCTTACAAAATGGTAATTATCAGCGTATTCATCCGATTTGGCAATAGGTTGAGTCAGGCTAGGCAAGATTTCATTGTAGAGCCTGACGTGGGGTGTTCGGTTTAAAATCAAATTGTCAAGCAGTTTATTTAAGCCTCCCATAAAACTAAGTAAAGTGATAAACATAGTAATGCTGAAAGTAACTCCAAAGGCAGCAACCATGGTTTGCTTTAATCTTGCTGTGAGCAAAGCCACTGAAATCCGTGTGATGAGTTTGATTTTCATTGTTTTGGAAGGATGAGTTCTTCGTTTGAATCTATTCCTGAGAGAATTTCCACCATCTGATAATCTTTCAAACCAGTTTTTACGATTAGTTGCTTCCCTGATTTGTTCACTACTGTAGAATCGTTTAGCAGGTAATTTCTTGGGATGAGTAGGGCATTTTTCTTTGTACTTATCACCACATTGGCTTCAAAAGAAATATTAGGATACAGTATGCTCGGTGGTCTTACAAATTCTGCTTCTATGGTAAAGGTTTTACTTTGTAGATTCATGATGGGATTGATTTTAGAGACCACAGCATCAAACACAGAATCTCGGTAACTGTTCAGCACCACCAATACGGGCATACCCAACTTGATGGCAACAATGTCATATTCATCAATCTGCATTTCGAGAATATATTTTTTATCATCTCCTACAATAGCAATCGGCGTTTGAGGCGTAACCATTTCTCCTTTGCTGAGATTCATCTGATAAACCTTGCCTTTTACTTTACTTTTCACCAGATAGTCGCCAGTAGTATTCTTGCTGATTAAGAGGTCATTTTGAGCTTGTTTGGAAAGATAGTTTAGTTGCTTTTCAAGTTCTTCAAGTTTTTCTTTTGCAGATTCATAGGTGTTTTTTGAGTTCTTGAAAGCTAGTTCTCTTTGCTCTAAGGCTAATTTAGTCCCGATATTTTGTGTCCAAAGATTTTTTTGTCTTTCAAGCAAGTTTGCATCATTTCCTAATTGGCTTTGTGTTAGATTGACAAGCGATTTGGCTTCATCTAATTTTCCACGGTTAAAATTCAAAGCATTGAATTCAGCCGATAATTGAGCATTGTCTGACTGCAGTCTTTGAGCATCATTTACAATGGAAAGTATAGGCGAACCAATTTCTACTGTTGCTCCTTCGTCAGCGAGTACTTCCTTGACAATACCATTTACTGTTGCAAAAACTTGGTATTGATTTTTACTGACCATGACTCCTGAGGCATAAACGGATTCTGTGATGGTCTGCCTAACAGGACTTATGGTATCCTGCTTAGATTGACAGGCACTCAATAAAATTAGTGAAATCAAAGAAGCGTTTTTCAGATATTTTTGTAGAAAATATATGTTTTTCATGCTAAGTGATGAGTTATTTTAGTAAGATTTTGATAATCAAGTTTTTATAACAAGATTAAAGTGCAAACTAATTTTAATCATCTATTTAATAACCAATAACTTATAACCAGTTTCTTACTTAGGACAGCAATTCTCATTTTGTAAAAATAAAGATAAAACCAATAGCTATCTTTTCCAAAGCGTATGGTTCTTTATGAAAAATAGCCATGTTTGAACTATACTACTTTAAATTTATCTCAACTTGTCATTCAGAACAGAGTGAGAAAACTTAATCTTAGCCAGATTTAAGATTCTTCGCAGGCTCAGAAAGACATTAGAGAGAAATTGAGCATAAATATTGGAAATGTGTTTAGTAGTATGTATTTGAATTCAAAATAAAAAGTCTAAAATGAAAATTACTATACTTAGAATTACTTTTCAAAATGATTTTTTACAAAAGCAACTTTTTCGTTATCTGTCATCTTATCTGCTGCTTCAATGTCAATTTTTATATCCTTAAAATGCAAATCCTTGTTTAGGTAATTATGAAGTTCTGATTTTGCATTGGTTGGCCCAAACAGTAGCACCTTGTTATATTTCAAAATCTCATCTGCAATTTCTTTATAGTAGGCTTCATCCATTTGCTGTTCTTTGTTGTGCATAAGATTTTCACTTCTACTCAATGCTTCTTCTTTTATATCAAAAGTAAATTCTGATGAGATAGAATGACTATTTTTCTCAGCGTATAAATCAATCAAATTGGCATTTAAATAATCCATCCAGATGCCTAAGGTTTTTTGTGTTTCCATTTTTTTAGTTTATTTAATTAAAAGTATTTTTAAGAATTAAATGAATACTCTAACCAAACCCTGCCCCTCAGTGGAGGACTTTTCTCCCACTTCCCAATGAGGGGAAGGAGTTGGGGCTTGATGTTGAGTATGTTTTATATGGTAGTTTAAGTCTGCTACAACTTCACTCATTTCACGGGATTAATACTATTTTAAACTCTGTTCCTTGGTTTACTTTGCTCTTCACACTTATTTTCCCACCTAATTTTTCTACTTGCACTTTTACCATATACAGTCCCATTCCTTTTCCTTCGGCTTTATCGGTATGAAAGCGTTTGTATAGTTCAAATATATGACGCCCACTTTTTTTTAGGTCAATTCCCAGACCGTTATCTTTAAATGTGAGAATAACTTTTTTATCGACTAAGTTACTTTCAACTGTAATGTCTAATGGTACAGTAGGTTTCTTATATTTTATACTATTTGAAATGAGGTTATAAAAAATACTATACAGGTAACTTTTAATCGTGAGCATTTCATCCACTTGGCTAAAATCTATTTTAAAATTAGCTTGTTCTTTTTTTAGAATATTTCCGATACTTTCTTGAATATTACTAACCAGTTCTGAAAAATGAACCTGCTCCTTTTTTTCATCTAATTGTTTTTCAGTACTTAAAATATGATTCAAATCAATAATCACCTCATCTAATTTTTTGGCGGATGTGTTGAGTGCATTCATCATAAATTCTTTTTCTCCTTCTTTGAGGTTTCCATCATTTATCAATGCAGTCAAACTAATAATATTTGAAACAGGGGCTCTTAGGTCATGAGAAATGATTCTGGTAAAGTGCTCATGGTCTTTATTTCGCTGAAGTAAATCAGCCATAATTTTTGCTTTAATAGCTTCCTCTTGCTTTTGCTTTGTAACATCTCTAAAAACAAGCACAACTCCCATTATATTTCCTTTCGTGTCGTAAATAGGGGCACAACTGTCATTAATCGAATATTCTTTTTTTGCATTTCGGGAAATCAATACAGTGTTCGGATGTATTTTTAATGCTTTTCCCGTTTTAAGAACGGTTTTAACTGGATTATTACCTTCTTTCTTTGTTAGTCTATTGATAATATGAAACACCTCAATTATCGGTTTTCCTTCCGCTTCTTCTGATTTCCATCCAGTAAGTTTTTCAGCAATTGGGTTCATCAATATAATTTTTCCATCTATATCTGTCGCTATTACTGCATCTCCAATACTCTGAAGTATGACTGACTGTCGCTCTTTGTCAAATTGCAATGCAGTATCAACATATTTTTTCATTGCATCATTATCAGTAATATCCGTTATATTGTCTTCATTCATTGGCTTTGGGTTTAAATGCTGTTTATGGTTTATTGAATGGTATAAGTATTAAACTACAGGAACTTGTATTGCAAGTCTATCACAGGATGAATATCTGCCAAAACGAGAATAATAATATGTAGCTTTTTCGTTTTTTTCTTTTTAGTGCTTCTGAATCCGCCCAAGAATGGTTTCTAAAGAAGTTTTTAGCTTATCAATAGCACCTGATACAGCTAGTTCGAGAGTATCAGACTGACAAGAAACAGCTATTGGTTGCCTACCTTCAATTCTGGCTTCCAGCAAACACCGTATATCATTCACTCCTTTTTTGCTTCCATTCTCATCTGATACATGAGCTTCTATTCTCGTAATATGAGATTGAAATCGCTTCAAGGCTTCCTCTATTAAAGAAGTAAAATGGTTCTGATGCCTTTCGTCTCCATTGATAGTTTTATCTGTATTAAATTCAATTTTCATTTTGTGTTTTCTCGGTTTTATTTTTTATCCTTTATCTTCTTCTAAATCATTGTGGGCATCTCCTCCCAAACTATAATAATTATTTTCTTCATCCTCACTGCCCACGCTTTCTTGTTGGTCATCCAACTCTGACCCTGGAACGTCTAAATCATCGCCAAGTTTAACATCTTCAAAGTTCTTTTCGTTCAATGATTGCTCGTCTTCATTTGGTGTCTTGTTTTTTGAAAGGTCTTCGGGGTTTAAATCCATTTCTTTCTCTCCTTGTCTGTAGATGTCCTCTGAAGGCGGATAGGATGGATACCCTGGAAATGCAGGCGTTGTAATATCTTTTTTGGATACTGTACCAGTATGGGTTTTAGCATATTTATTTACAATATCCTCTAAAGAGTGATAGTAATCTTCAAGATTTTTGATATTTATTTCTTCGTATGCCGAATTATTTTCTGGCATTTCGAGAATGTATTTAGACAGCTCAGGAAATCTCTCTTGAATTACAGATGTAATGTTTACGATATCCTGATCCCATTCTGTTTTCGTTTTTATTTTTTTCATGATTGTTGTTTTTTTACATCATTTGTATTCAATTTCACAGTAGCATTATTTCCTTTCCGAAACTTTGATAAGGGAAAAATGATGAGAATTATTTGAAAGCTTCTTCTAATTCATTTGTTTTTACAATCGGTACATAAAGCAAGATACTTATACCAATGATAATAAAGAGCACTCCATAACCCGCCAGAGCTATTATTGAATTCATATTGTAATGATTCATTATTACAATGGTTCCTATACCCACTACTAGCCCAAGAAAAACGCGAATCATAACGATTTCATGCACGACTTTCTTTTCTAAGTTGAAAAGCCAGTTGCAAAAAGCTATTTCTGAAAATGCACAGAAAAAAAACAAGGAAGAAGTAAAGTATATGAGTGTTTCTAATTTATCACAGAAGAAAAAAACAGAAACTCCATAAATCAGCATTGCCAAAGCATGCATTTCATGATAGGCAAACTCAACTTGTTTCTTTTGGCGAGATAAGGCTGTTAAAAAAGAAAATATGGTTCCTATAGCTAGTGTAATGGCCAATATGGTTCTTATACTATTGAAGGTGCTATACTGTGAAAATAGAAGAAAAACACCTCCAAAGATGATGATTGTACCATATATATATACAGGAAAGCTCTTTTTCATAAGTATGACTTTATTGTGATTTTTCATTAGTTTTCGATTAAAAGGGTTTTCACTTCAATCATTATTTCCATAGTGATTTTTGACTTCACGGAATTGCTTATCAAACAAGCATCTTCAGCTTTTTTTAGAATGCGTATCGCTTTATCTTTATATTGCTCATTATGGATTACAACCGTAGGTTTAAGGAGAATTTCGCTCATCATTGACCTACCCTCAAGCATTTCTAGCTTTCCTTTTGCTTGGCAGCTAAAACTTATAAAATCCAATGTGGAATTTTCAGCAATCGCTAAGAAAGTAGTCATTAAACAGCCACTAATAGAAGCCACAAACAGATGCTCTGGCGACCAGATTCCTTCCATTCCTTTGGGAAATTCTGGTGGAGTAGCTACTTCAATACAAACGCCATCTTTTTTGTTTAATTCAGGTGAACACATGATGCCTTTGCGATTACTTTCCCAGTTTATATCTACATTATAATAGTGTGATTCCATGGTTATATTATTTAAAAGGTGTTTTAATCTTCCCAACCATTCAATTAGAATTGATTTTAAGGATAAATATAAACCATCAAAAGGCGGCTACCCCAGAAGTGATAGCTCCATACTTGTCAGGATTTATGATTTAAGTAAAAGCTTCCTTTTTGTTAAATGATAGAATACAAATTTCCATAAATTAAGAGCGAGAAGTATTACATAATTTTATCAATGAGTTATATCTATCTCACTTTTTGGGGAGAGGGGAGGGGATGGTAATGATTGAAATATATAGCGTCATCTTTTTAATCTTTCATTTATTTTTTCAGTTCTTTGAGCTTCATAAGTATTTTGGGTATAGGCTTATCATCACCAAACAATACGCCCCACTTTTTAAACTCCTCGGTATGATCAAAGATTACTTTAAAACTTGCTATCAGAGGTAAGGATAAAAACATCCCACTTATGCCCGCAAATGTGCCTCCTATAATCACCCCAAAAATACTTGCCAGTGCATTAATCCTTACTTTTGAACCCACAATGGAAGGCATCAATATATTATTATCTAAAAACTGAACTACCGAAATAATTATCAATACTGTAAATACTGAACCTAAGCTAGGCGAAGAACTGAGCGTTAATAAAACGCCAATAATATTACCAATGAATGCCCCAACATAGGGGATGAGGTTTAGCACAGCAAAAATAACTGCAATCAAAAGTGCATATTTTATCCCAAAAAGCATCAACAAGCCACCCATCAAAATAGTCATATATGAAAACTGTATCAATAGCCCTATTACATAGCTATGTATGATAGATTCTATGCTTTTTAGTACTTCACTTACATGGAGGGTTTCGCTTTGATCAAACCACATCAGTAAAAACTTTCTTAGCATATTTTTATAGTATATAATTAGAAAAGTATAAATGGGAAACAAACCAAAAAATATAACTATTGTACTGACAGAATTAATGGCATTTGTGAGATAATTACCTGCAGAATCTAGTAAAATATCAGTTTGTTGTGTAATCATTTCAGTTTGATAGGCTGTAGAGATGGATATATTTTTGCTGAGCCAACCGCTAATCACATTAATATGATTTATAATATTGAGCTTAATAGTAGCGAAGTCATAGATGAGTGGTTTGAGTTGTGATATAATAAAAAATATTATAAGCCCGAGAATAATTATCATGAACATCATGATTAAAATAATAGAAATACTATTTGGGATTTTTCTACGAACCAAAAATCTATACATAGGTGATAATGCAATAGAGGTAACTAAAGCCATCAGCATAGGCATGATAATATTTTGCAACTGATAAATCACAAAAGCTAATAAAACAAGCCCCAATAATTCTATGGAGCGTCTTACAGTTAAAGGTAGTTCTCGTATCATTGTTTATAGTGATTTCTAATTCGGAGAAGCTATGAGGCAACAAAACTGATGGTAACTGCTAAAACATATAGAAAGTATAAAACTAACTTATAGCATTTGGTTTTGTAGCCATATTATCAAGGTAAAAGTATTGATGCACTACCTCCAAAGATTACCCTCATATCAAGAATTGAAAGCAGTGCGATAATTAAATTTATTTCACTTTTAATCATTTATAGTTGAACTCATCAAGGGGAAATTAACAAAAGATTTGCCTAATGAAACTAACAAAATAAACGGTTACTCACTCGTCTACCATTGCGTTGGTCACTGCATGAAGATTGGAAAACCAC
>JBBRUH010000239.1:0-8880 GCA_038248005.1 Cytophagales bacterium
ATGACCTTATAAAAATTATGTTAAATATTAAAAAAGTTATTTTTAGTAAAAAGGAAAAAATAAACTACTTAACAAATGACTTTTGTACTTCATATACGCAGGATATAGACCTTTTTGGATTATTTTATTTTTGTAACTTTACTTAATAAGGAGTTCATCAAAATTAGTTTGTATTTCAATTATGATATAAACAATTGATTATCATCATCTTACTAACAAAACTCATCACTCATTAGAAATTAAGGTTTGATGATTTTGGAATAATAAGATGGATCCGATTATAGGCTTATAAGATTTACACTCTTCACAAAAAAATAGCTTGACATTCCTGATTCCTCTGGACTGTCAAGCTATTTTAATAAGACGCAAGATAAACCGATGTCTTAAGTAATTTTTAAATCTACTCCAAAAGCCATCAATATCAAGATGGTCAATCCCAAAACAATTCGATAATAACCAAAAGCTTTGAAACCATAGCGAGTCAGAAAACCAATAAAAAAACGGATAGCAAGCATTGCCACCAAGAATGCGACTACATTGCCAAAGAGTAAGATTTGGAGATCAGAAGATTGTATTTTATCAAAATCTTTTAATAGTTTATATCCCGCAGCGGCAAGCATCGTAGGCACAGCCAAGAAAAAAGAAAACTCAGCAGCTTGTTTGCGACTCCAGCCTTGGGTCATCCCTCCAATGATAGAGGCAGCAGAGCGAGAAACCCCAGGAATCATCGCAATACATTGAAAAAAGCCAATAATCAAAGCAGTAGGGTATTTTATCTCTTGCTCAGGAGCATCAGTAGCTTTTGGAAATAGACTATCTACAAATACTAAAAATATTCCTCCTACCAAAAGCATAATCGCCACTACTAAGACACTTTCTAAAAGTTGGTCTATGTATTTCTCAAAGGTCAGCCCTAATACAGCGGCAGGAATAAAGGCTACAAATAATTTGAAATAAAAATCAAGGGTATTAAAGAATCTTTTCCAATAAAGCACCACGACTGATAGAATAGCCCCAAACTGTATATTGACTTCAAAAACCTTGGTAAAAGCTACTTCATTGATGCCCATCAAGGCAGAAAAAATAATCATGTGCCCAGTAGAAGAGATAGGTAAAAACTCTGTAAGTCCTTCTACAATGGCTAAAATGAGGGCTTCCCAAAAATTCATGTGTTTTGATGGTCTTAAAAAACAAGAGCTAAAAGTAGTGTTTCTTTCTGCCTTGTTATTTTCGGTGATGAATGATTTTAAAAGCTATTTTTTTGATTTGGGTGTATAAAGAATGGCAAAAAAGCCAAGCATAAAACCCAAAAACAAAGTTACAGGCCCTAAAGTCAATCCCAAAAAGCCAAATCCAAACTCTTGCGAGTCTAAAGACATAATGACCAAGCCTAAAATAATCACTCCTAATGTAGCTCCTAGAAGTTGGTAGTTTTGCTTGCCAAAGGCAAGTTTTGTTTTATCTTCTGACATATCTATTTATACCTCGTTTGTTTATACCTTGCAAAGTTAAGAAAAGAATCAAAAAAGGAAGGTTAAAATTTCTTAAAATCCATTGATTCATCTTGTTTTGTGAGGTATAGTAACCTATCAGCATCATTTTATGTTAATAAAAAAACATCCTACTCATCAAATCATGAAAAAAAGACACCCTCGTACACTATCTTCGGGTGCTAATAATACAGTTATTGCCCTTTCTGAAATCGAAGCAGGCAAGATATTTTCAGGTGATACCCGCTCAGACATTGGTTCAGAAGCTGAAAAAATGAAGTTTGCAAACCAAATCAATGATTTAATTGTAAAGTTTATTCGCATTGACGAGTTAAATGAAGAGGCGGAGATGCTAGTAATGGAACGGATCTATCCGATGGATTTTAGGGCTTATGAATATGAAAAAAGGGAGCTTTGGTTAGACGTGTTAGAAGATGACCTCCTTTCTTTGCACAAAGCAGGGTTTGTACATAGAGATTTACGCAGACCTTCTGACAAGATAGGACAGCCTTTTGACAATATACTTTTGACCTCACATGGCTTTCGTTTGATTGATGTAGGAATCTCTGCACTGCAAACTCAGGTGGGTAATAAACTTTTTGAAAGGTTTATCACCCAAGAAATTAAAGAATTAGAAGAATTTAAAAATTTTGTGTTGTCTCGTTGAAAAAAATAAGATGTATTATTCAATCCTTCAAACCCTTCACTAAATCACTTAATCATTAAACAAAGCTTCTATTTGGCTTATTTCCAAGTCTTTAAAATCCGAAATCACAAAAGAAGTATCTGATAGTTCTTCTGGTGTGTGGGTAGTGCTGACTCCTATTACCTTACAGCCTGCTCTATTGGCAGATTCCACTCCTGAAAGTGAATCTTCAAATACAACACATCGTGCAGGTGCATAGCCCAATGCCTCTGCCACCAAAAGATAAATTTCAGGGTCAGGCTTGCCTCTTTGGATATGACTTTCATTGCGAATGGTACTGAAAAAAGACTCTAATTGGGTATGCCTGAGCGTGAAAACTACATTCTCAGGAGGAGCAGAAGTACCAATGGCTTTGTCAATCTTGGCAACTTCTAGTTTTTCTAAGAAAGATTGAATACCTGCCACAGCCTCTATACTATCTTTATAAATATCTCTAAATAAAGTTTCTTTCTCAGTAGCATAGATCTTTAGTTGTTCTTTGGTGATTTCTCCAAAAAGATTAGGAATCCAATCTTTGTTAGAACGTCCGTAGATTTTTTCACGAAGTTCTGCTTCACTAAGGTCAAAGCCATAGCGAGTACAAAATTCATTTAAAGCGATTTTATGAGCAGGGTTGCTATCTACGATAACCCCATCCATATCAAAAATAACTGCAAAATTAGCCATTGTATATATTGTTTAATCAAGGCGTAATAGTGATTTGTACGTCTTATATTAGAAAATAGAATAAAAGAGGATTAGCTTTGTAATTATCACAAAACAACTCTAACCCAACCCTTTTACTTTGATGGCAAAATTACTAAAATCACTTGACATAGACGAATCAAAGTATTCGAAATACTTAATAGATGGCAATTTATGTGAGGTTGAGACCCTTGATTATTATCATGAAGTAAAACATCTCAAAAAGATAACAGAACTGTTGCTAAAGCACAAACAAGCTATCAAAAACAATCTTTTTAAGGAGCTTAAAGCCCTACTTTGGGAGGGAAATATCAAAACAATTACTGACAAAATACGAGGACTTTTAAAACGTAGTTCTAAGAAAATAAATACTGAAATTGCTTATTTTGAGAAAAATGAACACCGAATGAATTATCCATTTTATAGAAAAAATAAATGTCTCTGTGGAAGTAGTATTATTGAATCGGGTGTAAGAAGAATAATTAATCTAAGGTTTAAATCAGCCTCTCCTTTTTGGAAATAAGAAAATATTGAAGGCTTAATTTTTCTTAGATGTACTTTATTATCTGGTAGATGGAAGTTTATGATGAAGTCCATCACAAACTTTTGATATAGGGGTACAAATCACTATTGCACTTGCTTGAATATTACTTTAAACAAAAGAAAATCTAAACTATTTATACTGTTTGAGAATTGTAAATATATGTTTATCATTGCTTTCTATATCTTAGTAAGAGATTAGTCGTAAGTTATTGGTTATTACTCTATAATATTCTGATAATGAGCGTTTTACTAATATTAAATGAGTGCTTTATTTTGAAAATTTTACTTGTTATAAATCAAAATAACAAATAGCCCCCAAATTTAATCTTACCAAAAACCAAAAATTAAATGGACACACATCATACCTCACAGCCTTACTCTCGCCAACAGCAATTAGAGGCATTTGATAGGTTGCTTACTATCATGGAAGAACTCCGTGAAAAATGCCCTTGGGATAGAAAACAGACTATGGATAGCATCAGACACCTTACTATAGAGGAAACGTATGAACTTTCTGATGCTATCTTGGAGGGCGATATGCAAGAAATCAAAAAAGAGTTGGGTGATTTGATGCTTCATTTAGTGTTTTACTCAAAGATTGCCTCTGAGACACAAACCTTTGATATCGCAGAGGTAACAAACGGAATCTGTGAAAAGCTTATTCATAGACATCCGCATATCTATGGAGATGCAGTAGCTGAAGATGATGAACAAGTAAAGCAAAACTGGGAACAGCTCAAGCTCAAAGAAAAGGGTGCAAATGCCTCTGTGCTAGGTGGTGTGCCTAAATCTCTTCCTGCTCTCATCAAAGCCCTTAGAATACAAGAAAAAGTAAGAGGGGTAGGTTTTGACTGGGAAGAATCTTCGCAGGTTTGGGGTAAAGTTAAAGAAGAACTTGATGAATTTGAGCAAGAGTTTAATGCCGAAACGAAACAAAAATTTAGCCCCGAAAAAGCTGAACAAGAGTTTGGGGATATTCTCTTTGCCTTGATTAATTATGCTAGGTTTATGGATATTAACCCTGAAACGGCTCTCGAGCGAACCAATAAAAAATTTATTAGTCGATTTACCTACTTAGAAGACCAAGCCAGAACTGCAGGTAAAAATCTCTCTGATATGTCGCTTACTGAGATGGATGTTTATTGGGAAGAAGCTAAGAAAAAAGAGCGTAGGTGAGCGATGAGTTGTTTTGGTAAAAAATTGATAATGAAGGTTTTACTTAAACTAAATCAGATAATTATTATGAAACTGTTCCTAGAAATAAGTATTGGTTGTTAAGAGATTACTACTTTAATCTCTTAACAACCAATATCAAAATAGCTAAAAGCTAGACTATAATTAACTGTTGTAGTTAAATGACTCACTGATAATTTTACCATCTGCCCAACGCTGTACGGCTACTTGTGTATAATTACGATTACCCCACTCTTTGTGTGTGTAATCAAAATCCCACTCAATCGCAGCTACACCAGCATCTTCGCTAATCATTATGCTGCGTACTTTTGCACCTCTAAAAGCAGTAAGGTTATTAACAAAGGCTTCTTCAAATTGACGACAAACTTTTTTGCCTTCACGGATTTCGCCATCGTTATCACGCATCACTACGTCATCACCATAAAATTTATCAAATGCTCCTAGAATATCTCCAGCAAGAATCATTTGATTTAACGCTTCTACATTTTCTTTGATAGAACTCATAATATTGAATATTTAAAAAGTGAAAAAAATAATTGTCTATACATCTAATGTTAAAACATATTAATATTAAAACCGTTCCTTGATGCTTTATTTTTTTCTGAGAAATGAGTCAACTAATATAATAGATTGATTTTCAGCAGGTTAATTTTTTTTAAATAAACTCACAAAGCATACAAAATACTGAAGCCTTCTAATAGAATGTATCTATTGAAGGCTTCAGTATAAATGGAGATGATGGAAATCCGTATTTTTATGGGCTTATTTTTCTACCACTACTCTGCGATAGGTGATTTTAGAACCTATCACGATTTGTAAAATATAAATATCAGCCTCTATATTAATCACTTCCCAAGCAAAACTCTGTGCACCTGCTTTGTAATTTTGCTCTAAGACAACTTGCTTTTTACCTGTACGCTGATTGTGTGCAGTGATTTGTACTCGTTCAGCTTGTGGTATCTCTAAGTCGATATTTACTGTTTTGTTACTAGGATTAGGGTATAGATTTATCTTATATTCTTGTGCTGTCTCTATCTCTGCTGCTTGTACTTCTTTTTTGGTATAAATCAAAATGACTCCATATTTGCCTTTTTCTCCATATTGAGAGATAGCAGTTTCTCCTTTGAGTATTTCTATTGTTTCTGCCTTGATATTCTCCATATTAAACAAATCATAGTCAGATTTTTGCTCTACACCATCTATAATTATCAAAGGATTTGTTCTTCTTTTGGTATGTACCAAGACTACCCCATTCCTTCCCTTTTCTCCATATCTTGCGATAGCAGTTTCACCTTTCAGTACATCTATAGATTTGATATCCTTAGGGTCTATATTTTTTAATTCACTTTCACCAGAGATTTCTATGCCATCTACTATAATCAAAGGAGAGGGTTTTTCTACTTCTTCTACTGCTATGATTTCTCCTAGCTCCTCTACTTCTTCCACTTCCTCTATCAGTACAGAGTTACCAAATTTAAACTCTACTGGTAATACCATCTTAGTTTTTGCAACTTTACCCTCTTTTTTACCTGGTTTCCAGCCATCAGGATACGCTACAAATACCCTCATAGCTTCTTGTGAAAGACTTTCATCAGGACTTCTAACAGTTTTCACATCACTGAGTTTGCCATCTTCATTGACCACAAAAGAAATAAATACTCGTCCTTCCATGCCTGCTTTACGGGCTTCGGAAGGATATTGAATATTCTTGCCAATGTATTTATAAAGGCTTTCCGTGCCTTTGATAGGTTCGGGCATTTCGTCCACTACCAAGAGAGGTTCTTCTTTAATCTTGGGTTGTGAAAGTTTAAATACAATAGGTATTGACATACGTACATTGACGGCTCTTCCACGCTGTGTTCCTGGCTTCCACTTTTCAGCATTTTGCAATACTCTAATTGCCTCTTCATCACAACCATGACCGATGCCTTTCAATAATTTGATGTCAGTCAATGAGCCATCTTTTCTGATTAAAAATTGTAGGAATACTCGCCCTTCTATGCCTACCCGTCTTGCTTCTTTAGGGTAAACCATATTTTGGGCGATGTACTTATAGAAGCCTTCCATGCCTCCTATTGGCTCAGGCTTGTTTTCTACTACCATAAAAATTTCTTCTCCTTCTATTTCCTCTACTTGGGCTTCTGTAAAACTAAGCATACCCATAAAGAGTAGTAGGCTAAATAATAAGGTTTTGTAAAGTTGTGATTTTTTCATTTTGTTGAATTTTAGTAAATGATTAATTCCAATACTCAAATATAAACTATATTTTTAGTTTAAACTAATTTTGTAGTCGTTTTTTTATTGGGAAAGTCTTGTTTTTTATCAAAAAAACTTAACTTTAAAAATGAACATTACCAAAACCTACATAGATCAAATGGGAAGAAGTGTGGAAATTCCTTTTCCTCCTAAACGCATCATTTCACTTGTTCCCTCACAAACCGAACTGCTTTTTGAGCTTGGCTTAGAGCAAGAGATGCAAGGCATTACGAAGTTTTGTGTGCATCCCGAGAAGTATTTTAACGAAAAAACTAAAATAGGAGGCACTAAGAATTTTAATTTTGAGCGGATAGATGCCCTTCAGCCTGATTTGATTATTGGCAACAAAGAAGAAAACTATCAAGAAGGCATCACGGCACTTGCCCAAAAATACCCTGTCTGGATGAGTGATATTGTAGAGCTAGAAGATGCTTGGGAGATGATGAGACAAATAGGCAAAATCACACAAAGAGAAGAACAGGCAGAAAAACTGGTTAATCACTTAGAGCAAGATTTTGCAACTTATGATTTTTGGTTACAAGGTTTCTTACCTCAGCCCCTCAAAGTAGCTTATTTTATCTGGCGAAAACCTTGGATGGTAGCAGGTAGTGGTACTTTTATAGATAAAATGCTTAAAAAAGCGGGTTTTGAGAATGTGTTTGGAGACATAGCCCGCTATCCAGAGGTAGATTTAGAACAGATGAAAACCCTCAAACCTGATTGGATATTGCTATCTTCTGAGCCTTACCCTTTTAAAGAGGAAAAACACTTTGCCGAAATTAAAGAAATTTATCCCAAAGCTAAAATTAAATTAATAGACGGTGAGTTATTTTCCTGGTACGGCAGTCGTCTTAGGTATAGTACTTCTTATTTTAAGAAACTACTAAAAAGCTTGTGGAGAGATGAACGTATAGTAAGAGATGAGTTATAAGAGATGAATCATTAGTTTATAATATCTTGATAATGAGTATCTTAATGCCTAATAATAAAGGATTTATTTTTAGCATTTTACATATCTTAGTAAAAAATCATCACATATAGAACACTACCAAATTTTCAGTATAAAAATATAACACTATGCAAACTGACAAAACCCTTAGTAAATTTCTTAGTCTGGTTCTGAGACATCAACCACAGCTTATCGAACTAGAACTAGACGAAAATGGCTGGACAACTGTGGATGAATTGCTCGAGAAAGCCAATAAAAACGGAAAAGGTATTCAACTTGATTTTGAGCGACTCAAAGAAATCGTAGCCAATAATGATAAACAAAGATTTACTTTTAATGAAACTTTTGATAAGATAAGAGCCAATCAAGGTCATTCTGTAGATATAGACCTAGCACTTAGCCCAGAAACTCCACCAGAGATACTTTACCACGGCACTACTGAGAAATATATATTTCCTATCAAAAAACAAGGACTTAAAAAGCAAAAGAGACAGCATGTGCATCTCTCTATTGATACAGAAACTGCCATCAAAGTAGGTACTCGACATGGAAAACCAATAATCTTAAAAATAAAAGCATTGGATATGCACCAAAATGGGAATTTTTTTTACCTTTCCAAAAATGGGGTTTGGCTCACAGAGAAGGTCTTGCCAGAATATATAGACTTTGAATAAGAAGTCTTGGTTGATAAAATACCTCTCATCACTATCATTAATGCTTTGTAATGTATGTTAATCATTACAAGGCATTTTTTTAATCCTCAGGTCATGTTTTTTGATTACTTGATTCTTTTCACAAAAGCTCCAAAACCTTACATAGTCCAAGAAAGCTATGTTCTTTTCCACTAGATTGTGTTATATTCCCATTTGTGGAAAAAAAAGTAATACTATTTTTTATTTTTAGTACTGATTATCAGCTACTTAGCTATTTTTTTGAGCCTTGGCATATCTTTGGTAATTAACGTAAGCAATTAACACAAACTACAAAATACTTACGAAAATGAAACAAACATACAGACTTTCCTCCGATGCAATTTCTATCCAAAATGTAAAAGAAAA
>JBBRUH010000240.1:0-8871 GCA_038248005.1 Cytophagales bacterium
AATTAAAATTTTTACAGGAATAGTGATATTTCTCATCTAAGGAATTAAAATATAGCAAATATAAGTAAGTTTTTTAAATTGCTTAGCCTAAAATGGGTTTTCATTAAATTGAAAAACATTTATAAGAATGGTGGAGTTTTCTATTTTCACATTTTATGTAGTGATATTTTTTGTAGCTTTGTAGCATAAATATATACCTCTAAATACTTTTTTTTGAGGTCTAATTCTATTTTTATAAAATGTCATAAATGACATCATTCTTTAATTAGTATTATTTTTATCTAATAACTAAATTTCATTAAATTGGAAAAGAAACTACGTCTAGCTATTCAGAAGTCAGGTCGGTTGAGCGAGAATAGCTTAGATTTGATTAAGCAGTGCGGTATTTCATATACACAAGCCTTCGGCAAGCTCATAGCGGAGGCACATAATTTTCCGCTCGAATTTTTATTTTTGCGTGATGATGATATTCCTAAATATGTAGCCAATGGCATCGCTGATATTGGGATAGTAGGTGAGAATGTATTATTAGAAAAAAATGAAGCCGTAGAAGAAGTCATGCCTTTAGGTTTTGCCAAGTGTAGGCTTTCTATCGCTGTTCCTCGTGATTTTAATTACAATAACATCGAGGATTTGAATGGAATGAAAATAGCTACTTCTTATCCTGTCATTCTCCAAAAATACCTCAATGACAACAATGTGAGTGCTCAGATTCAAGAGATTAGTGGCTCTGTAGAAATCGCTCCAAGTATAGGACTTGCCAAGGCAGTCTGTGACATCGTAAGCTCAGGAAGTACACTTGTCAGCAATGGACTTAAAGAAGTGGAAGTTATCTTCAAGTCTGAAGCCATTCTGGTATCACATCCTAAGCTAAATGAAGAACAAAAGCATATCTTAGACCAACTAATGTTCCGAATCAAAGCAGTACGCAAGGCAAAACAAAATAAATATATTTTGATGAATGTGCCTAATGATTCCATAGAGCGTGTCATAAAGATATTACCTGGCATGAAAAGCCCTACTGTGATGCCCCTTGCAAATGAGGGCTGGAGTTCTTTGCATTCGGTAGTACAAGAAGATGAGTTTTGGAAAGTAATAGAACAATTACAGCAAGAAGGTGCAGAAGGAATATTGGTAGTACCGATAGAGAAAATGATTATTTAGTTAGAGATGAGTTATAAGTGATGAGTTGGTAATAAATTGATGGTAAATATTTCACCTTCTATTACCTCGCAAGGTGTTACACCTGCGAAGATTTTGGTGTCGCACCAAAATCTATCAAAATCTTATCCAACTGTTTAAGCAAAATAGAACACTACATCAGTATTTACCTCGTTCAAGCATCTTTGCCTAAACAATTACAACAAATAACTTAATAATTGACTCACTCAATAGATATGTTTTAATAGATTAGTTTAAAAGAATACAATAATAATATGATACAAAAGATAATAAATCCCCCCAAAAGTGAATGGGCTTCCCTTACAGAACGTGCTGGTAAAAGTTATGATGAACTACACCAAGCCGTGATGCCTATTATCCAAGATGTTAAAAAAGAAGGTGATGCAGCCGTGCGTCGCTATATTGAAAAATTTGATAAAGTCCACATTGCAGATTTTAGAGTAACCAAAAAAGAATTTGACGAAGCGGATGCACATGTTAGTGAAGAACTTAAAAAAGCCATCAAGGTTGCTAAATACAACATTGCCAAGTTTCACATTGCCCAAAAGGAATATGTCAAAAAAATAGAGACAATGGAAGGGGTAACTTGCTGGAGACGAAGCACACCCATTGCCAAAGTAGGTCTGTATATCCCAAGCCAAAGTGCTCCTTTATTTTCTACTATTTTGATGCTTGGCATTCCTGCAAATATGGCAGGATGTGAAGAGATAGTGCTTTGTTCTACGCCTAATCAAGATGGCAGAATACACCCTGTGATACTTTATACAGCTAATTTACTTAATATTACCAATGTATTCAAATGTGGTGGAGCTCAAGCTATAGCTGCTATGGCGTATGGTACAGAGACCATCCCACAAGTTTATAAAATCTTTGGCCCAAGTAATCAATATGTAACTGCTGCCAAACAACTGGTTTCTGAAGATGGTGTAGCTATAGATATGACTGCTGGACCTTCTGAACTTTTAGTGATTGCAGACGAAACAGCTAATCCTATATTTGTAGCGGCTGATTTACTATCACAGGCAGAGCACGGACCTGATAGTCAGGTCATACTTGCCTCTCCTTCTGAAGAACTAGTAGATGCCGTACTCATAGAAGTTAGCAAGCAATTAGAAGAACTTCCTCGCCGTGATATTGCACGTCATTCTCTCGCCAAAAGCCGTGCAATTGTGTTTAAAAGCAATGCAGAGGCGATGGATTTTTCTAATGAATATGCCCCCGAACACCTTATCATAGCTACCTCTAGTGATGAACACATGGCGGAGAAAGTAGTCAATGCAGGCTCTGTGTTTTTGGGTAATTATTCCCCTGAGAGTGTGGGTGATTATGCCTCTGGGACTAATCACACATTGCCTACCGAGGGTTTTGCAAAAGTATTTAGTGGTGTTTCGCTAGATAGTTTTGTAAAGAAAATTACTTTCCAAAAATTAACTACCAAAGGAATACAAAATATAGGAGAAACCGTGCAAGTGATGGCAGAAGCAGAAGGACTTCACGCCCACAAAAACGCCGTAACGGTTCGCCTTAATGCACTAAAAAATGGAAATTGATATTCGCAGTTTGATGCGTCCTAATATTCAAAAACTCACTCCCTACGCTTCGGCAAGGAGTGAGTTTACTGGTAAAGCAGATGTCTTTTTGGATGCCAATGAAAATTCTTTTGCTTCTGTGGGTTCAGACAAAGACTATACCCGCTACCCTGACCCTCTCCAAAAAGCCATCAAACAAAAATTAGCTCAAATAGAGTATCTTTCATCTAATCAGATTTTTCTAGGCAATGGAAGTGATGAAGGCATAGATTTGCTTTTAAGAATCTTTTGTAACCCAGGAAAAGACAAGGTATTGATAATGCCTCCTACCTATGGCATGTATAAGGTATCTGCTGATATTAATGATTTAGAAGTCATCAAAGTACCTCTCAAAGCTGATTTTAGCATAGATGTTCCCAATGTGATGAAAGCTGTTGAGGAGTTTTCGCCCAAAGTACTTTTTATATGCTCGCCCAATAACCCTACAGGTAATGTGCAAAACAGAGAAGATATACTAGAGATTCTTCGTCATTTTAAAGGCATTGTGGCAATAGATGAGGCGTATATTGATTTTTGTCCTGAGCATAGTTTTTTGGGTGAAATAACCAATTTTAATAATTTGGTTATTTTTCGCACCTTCTCCAAAGCTTGGGGTTTAGCTGCCTTGCGTCTAGGCATAGCATATTCTAATCAAGAGATAATCACTGCTTTTAATGGTGTCAAACCACCTTACAATATCAATGCTTATACTCAAGAAGTTGCCCTGCAAGCCTTAGGTAACCTTACTCAAAAAGACAATTTGATTGAAGAAATGCTCTCTGCCAAGGCTCAATTAATAAAAGCCTTGTCTCAGATTCCTGAGATAGAAGAGATTTTTCCATCCGATACTAATTTTATCTTTTTAAAAATGAAAGATGCTGTCAAAGTCTATCAACAGCTTTTGAATCAAGGCATTATCATCCGCAATCAGACCAAAGTATATCCCGAAGGACTTAGAATTACTGTAGGCACACCCACCGAAAATGAAGCTCTTTTGAAAGCTTTGCTTGTAAGTGATGAGTTATAAATGATAAGTTATCTTTTTCGTGGCTCATGTCTTCACGAGCCACTACTAATCTCGGCTCGTGAGGACACGAACCGAGGGTTAGTTTATTTTAAAAAATCTATTGTTTGGTCAAAAAACCCACAAAATCATCTATACTAATTTCACCAAAATAGTGCTTTAAATCTACCCCTTTGAGTGCATAGGCTAGGGAAGCATCATCATATCTATTGTTAAGCAGTAAATCGGCTACTTCTGATGAATCACCATGTCCTAAGAAATCTCCAAAAAACTTAATATCTGTAATTACGCCTTCTTTTACCTGGATACGAGCATCTACTTGACCAAAATCAAAGCGGTGTTTTTGCTGTACATTAAATTCGGGTGAGCGACCATAGTTCCACTCCCAAGTTTGGTATTTTTCTTTTGAAAGTTTATGAACAGCTTCCCAATCCTCTTTAGAAAGTTTGTAAGTAGGGAAATCATCTTCTTTTTGGAAGATAGACTGGAGGATTTTTTTTCTAAATTCTTGCATGTCTATCGCTTCTGGCAAAAACTCAGTAATATTCGCCACACGACTACGGATAGATTTGATACCTTTTGAAGTGATTTTCTCTCCAGAAACATTCAACGCACTTACTACATCTTCTATGTTAGAATCAAATAAAAGTGTACCGTGGCTAAACATCTTTTTGGTAGTAGAAAACTGTGCATTTCCTGAAATTTTGCGTTCATTGGCTACAATGTCATTGCGTCCAGTCATCTCTGCAGGAATACCCATTTTTTGGAGTGCTTCTACGATTGGCTTCGTAAATTGTATAAAATTATTTACTTTTTTATTGTCATATTTGGTAGAAAAGCTAAAATTAAGATTACCATAATCGTGGTAAACAGCTCCTCCCCCAGAGATACGTCTCACCACGATGATATTATTGTCTTTTACATAAGGTGCATTGATTTCTTCTGCCGTATTTTGATGCTTACCAATGATGATAGAAGGTTGATTGATATAAAAGAGGACATAATCTTCATTGGGATCAAAAGTACGGACGATGTATTCATCTAATGCAAGGTTAATTTGCGGGTCATTTACATCTTCATTGTCTATAAAAATCATTTTTCTGGGGTTTAAGTGTGAATGTTTATTCAAGAAGTCTTATATGCAAATAAAACACAAAATTTGCTTTTTTGATTTATCTCTTCCAATGAAATACAAATTAAAACACCTCATTGGAAGTGGTTAAAATCATTTATCTTATGAAAACCTATAAGGTTTAAATTCTTAATAATCAGCATTTTACATAGTAAAACCTTATAGGTTTAATATAAACTAATTTTGATGATGCACTAAAAATCAAATAAAGCATTTTAGTTAGACCTTCCTATCCTGAGGCGAACACCCCATGGTGAGTTATCAGCTCTGTTTAGGGAGTGATAACAGTCTATCCTAAAGAAATTGAGTATTTTATCAATGCCTAACCCTACCTCGGTATAGTGAGGTAAAGCCTCTGTATAAAGGTAATTCACCTCTAATACCAATCCTAGTTTTAAATTACGAACACCTGGTATTAGACTTAGTAATAAGCCATCAAATCGATGAGTAAAATTGCCTTGTAAGTAACTATCTTGGGTAGAATACTGGTAATAATTCATCAACTGAAAGTTAACAGCTTGATTTTCTTGCAATAAAAATGTGCGATTGCCAGCAAAATGCTGAAAGTCTGGAAAAAATAGCTTAGAGTTATTGACAAAAGTGCCTGCCTCTGCCACAAACTTAAACCTTCCTAAAACACCCAAATCTCCTGCCTGTGTAAGCCTTGCCATGAGCCAATCATAATCCAAATCTCCCAGCCCTTTTCTATAAGCAAATACTAACTCAGGCCCACGTACTCTTTCAACTTCTTTGCCCGTGGGACGCATCACATATTCTTGTCTGAAGGCAATCTTAACTGCTGCATGAAGCGTGGTAGCTTCATGTGCTGCAAACTCAGTATTGGGTAATTCTGCATTAATAGGAGCATTGGATGTATAGTTGATGTTTTCTCTATTGTGCCATTTGTAGTCTGTGTTATTGACCATTGGGCGGCGTTGGGCATATTCAGCCCCCAGAGAAGTACTAAATCCATTGAACCACTCTTGGCTAAACTGCACTTCTAAAAAATCTTTTTCATAGAGTTTTAAATAGTTATCTCCTCTTAGCAGGGTATATGCTGCATTGATAGGTTCAGAAATCACCCCATACCCACTTAATTGCTCTACATACCTCCCTCCTTCTAGTCTAATAGACCCAGGCTTTTTCTTCCAAATATAAGCAGCTTGGAGTTTGCTCTGAAAGCCTTCATTGGCAAATCCGTATCTAAAAAAAGGAGTAAGTTTTAATTCTTGAGTAGGCTTGGGCTGATGCGTAAAATCAAAATTATACTCCAATCGCCAGCCTTCTATTGTATTAAAACCTATCATACTGAGAAGGGGTTGAAGCCTTATTTTAGTTTTTTCTCCCATAGATAAATTGGTTTTTCCAAAAACAAAGCTTGTCCAATGAATCCTTTTTTTAGAGGTCTTAGGAGGAATGGTATCTAAATCATCTTCTATCACAAATTCATCTATAGAGTCAGAAGGAGCAGTAGGTTTATATTTTTGATAATCATTTATTTCTTCTTGAATCAATGGAATAGGACGAAGCTCTTCCCAATATTGTTCTTCTTTTTGACCTGCATCCTCTTTATAATAGAGTAATTCATTGCCAAAAAAATCTTTAGGAAAATCGATATTCACCTCATAATCAGTGGCAATAGCATGGTAATAGGCTTGCACAGCACCTCCATACAGTTGAAAATAGGTGGTCAGCAAAAAAGGCACCCACGCATTTTTTCCTTCCATAGGCATATAGACTTGGCGAATACTGGTAGAGTCAAAAGCGGAAACTACATCAGGAGCAATGTGTGCATCTATGCTATGAATATTCCATTGCTCATCTAACAGATATAAAAATCCCGTGAAGATTGGAGCACTTTTATATTTGGGCAATAATCGGATTTTATAGACTTTTTTGCCATTTTCTACTTGGATATTTTCTAAGCGATAAATATAGTATTGCATTGCTTGCTCTGCGATAGGCGAGATAATAGAGCGAGTATTCATTGAAAGGGCTTGATTCTGATAGAAATTCAGCCAGTTGGCTCGGTTATAACTGTACCCTAAGCTATCTCCACTTACTTTGGAGGCCAATACAAGTTCATGGTTTTTGTTTTTTTGCTCAAAACTAAGCTGAGAGAGTGTTTCAGAAAGATAAAAGACACCCTTCTTGATTTGCTTATTCGCACCAAATAAATTGATAGAGCCTCCATCTCTAGTCGAACGCTCAAATATTTTAGTATAGATATTACAACGATAGCTATTGATTTCTTCTTCTAAATGGTATTTTCGCCTTGCTTGAGCTTGTCTAATCAGCTCGTAAGCAGGGTCTTCTCCATTAGAGCGAATAGTTATAGCATCTAACTCTAAAGGAGATTCTTGGAGTTGGACATTGATTTCTTGGTCTTGACCTTGCAGCTTTACTTCCTTTGTCTGTGGCTGATAGCCAATGTATTGATAGACAATTGTGTAGTTACCTACTGGTAAATTCAGGGCATAAAATCCTTCTAAATTGGTACTCGTGCCTTGTGTAGTTCCTTTGACCACCACTGTAGCAAAAGGCAAAGCATTCCCTGATTTATCAGTCAGTTTTCCAAATACTTTGAGGGCATATACAGAAGTAATTTGGGTAAAAAAAGTAATTAGAAAGAAGGCAATACATAAATAAGTTTTTGTTTGTAGTTGATTTTGCATAAGTTGATTATGTAAATTGAATGATTGTTCTGTTCTTTTGTAAAGATGTGAAACAGCCTTGAAAAGTTGCCTACTTCTGTGTTATTTTTCAAAAAAATATAAGAGAGATTAAAAATCTTTTACTCTGTAATCTGGATTATAAATCCAGACTAGCGAGAATCTGGATTATAAATCCAGACTAGCGAGGGCTCTGTAATCTGGATTATAAATCCAGACTAGCGAGGATCTATCGACGTTTTTCTTGAAGACTTTGAAAGTGTGAGCAAAAATTAAGTTATACGACTTCTTGAAATATCTCAAAAATTAATTGAAACTTCATTTAAAGCACAATTAGACAGCTTAGAAAAATATAAAGCATATATAATCGACCGATAGTAGTTTACACGTTGACTACTCCACAAAAACCTCTGCTAAATCAATGCTTAACTCGGGAAAAATATGTGCTTGAAATACCTCATCTTCAGCAAAGGCACTTTTAAGTTCATATTTACCTTGCTCATTTAAGATGAATTGGAACAAAGTCTGCTCTGAGGGATAGACTACCAAATACTCTAATACACCCGCTTCTTCATAAAGCGTGTATTTAGTTTTTATTTCTTTTTTTGAATTACCTAGTGAGAGGATTTCTATGATTAAGTCAGGTGCACCAATACAGCCCTGCTCATCAAGTTTACTTTTATCACAGATAACACAAATATCTGGTTGTACTACAGTATAAATATCTTGATTTGCCTTGCTAGATTTCTTTTTATCCAATAGCCGTACATCAAAAGGAGCATGTATTAATTCACAAGGTTTATGTCTAAAAAACTGAAACATATTGCCATGAAATACACTCGATATTTTTTGATGTCTGAAACTTGGTGCAGGTGACATTTTAGAAACTTTACCTCTAATAAGCTCTACGCTTTGCTCAAAACGCCAAGTCAAATAGTCAGCATACGTGTAAGTACCTTCTAAGTCTAGATTTGTAATATCTGTAATGTATTTCATAAAGATAAGATTTAAGAATCTCTGACAAAAATACAAAAAACGAGGATGACTTTTATAAGAAAAGAAACTATTCTGTTATTTCCTATCCTCTGAGTTAGATTAAAAATCTTTCGCTCTGTAATTTGGATTATAAATTTAGACTAGTGAGTTTATAAATATCTTTCCACATAAAATCAAATCTCACTTCCTCCCCATTATTTAAAAAAAGCATCCTCTATTCTCTAAATAATTCCCGAAATCTATCTCAATAGCTGTTATAATACTGTTAAACCAAAAAAAGATTCAGAGAAGCACTCC